>JBFIDS010000329.1:0-4552 GCA_041603715.1 Paraconexibacter sp.
CCTCGGCGGGGTCGGCCTCGCGGCGCTCCTCGGCGCCGTCGTCTGCGGTGCCGGGGAGATCGTCGCCGTGGACCGGGTGCCGGAGAAGCTCGTGCTCGCGCGCGACCTCGGGGCGACCGCGGTCGTCGACGCGACGGACGCACAGGCGACGGTCGCCGCGATCCGCGAGGCGACCCGCGGCGGCGCCGACCACGTCATCGAGACGGTCGGGAGCGCCGCGGTCCTCGGACAGGCCTACGCGGCGACGCGGCGCGGCGGGCAGACGGTCACGGTCGGGCTGCCCCACCCGGAGCAGATGCTCCAGATCCCCGCGGTCTCCCTCGTCGCCGAGGAGCGGGTGCTGCGCGGGAGCTATCTCGGTTCCTGCGTCCCGGCGCGCGACATCCCCCGGTTCGTCGCGCTGCACCGCGCGGGGCGGCTGCCCGTCGAGCGGCTCCTCACCCACCGGATCGGGCTCGACGAGCTCAACCCGGCCTTCGACCGCCTCGCCCGCGGGGAGGGGGTCCGGCAGGTCGTCGTGCTGTAGCGGCCCCGGTCGGGCGGGCCGTCCGCCTCAGTCGGGCTCGCTCCCGGTGTCCGTATCGCCCTCCTCGCTCGCCCCGGAGGCGCGCGGGTGGGCGGACGCCCGAGGACGGTCGTCCTTCGGCCGGGTGGTCTCGGCGTGTCCGTTCGTCGTGCGCTCGTCGGCCGGCGCGTCCTCCTCGGCCTCGTCGCGGTCCGCGGGGCGGCCGTTGACCGGGGCGTGCTCGCCGTGCTCGTCGGCGCGGTGCCAGACGGTCTGCTGCGGGAACGGGATCTCGATTCCGACGCGATCGAACTCGGCCTTGATCTCCTCACGCAGGACGCGGCTGATGCGGTACTGCTCGGACGGCGTCGTCTTCACGACGATGCGGATCGCGATGCCGCTCGCGCCGAGCGTCTCGACGCCCCAGACCTCGGGCTGCTCGAGGATGTGGCGGTCCTGCTTCCAGCGCGCGTCGGCGACCTGCTGGAGCACCTCCCGGGCCCGCGCGACGTCGGTGTCGTAGGCGACCTCGATGTCGAGGAGCGCGCGGGACCAGTGCTGGCTCTGGTTGCCGACGCGGCGGACCTCGCCGTTGGGCACGTGCCACACCGTCCCGTCGACCGAGCGCAGGCGCGTCGTGCGCAGCGAGACGGCCTCGACCTTGCCCGACGTCTCGTTGTCGAGGTTGACGAGGTCGCCGACGCCGTACTGGTCCTCGACGAGGATGAAGACCCCGGAGAGGAAGTCACGGACGAGCGCCTGCGAGCCGAAGCCGAGCGCGACGCCGAGGATGCCGGCGCCGGCGAGGAGCGGACCGAGGTTGATGCCCATCTGGTCGAGCGCCATGAAGCCCGCGATGAGGAAGATCACGAAGGACGCGACGCTGCGCAGGACGCCGCTGAGGGCGTCGATCCGCTGCTCGGCGCGCAGCGACGTCTCACGGGTCTCGAGGAGAGCCTCGGGCGTGCGCTTGCGCACGGCCGCGCCGAAGCGCTCGCTCACCCCGCCGTTGGAGAGGCTCCGCAGCGATCCCTTCACCGCTCGGCGGACGAGGCGGTTCACGACGATCGCGCCGAGGAAGATCATGATGATCGCCAGCGGCGTGCCGATGAGCCGGTCCGCGAGGCCGGCGACGGTGCTGTCACCGGTGAGCTTCAGGGTCTCCCGGCACCAGAAGCCGGGGTCCTCCCCGCAGGCGGCGCGGATCTGCTCGGGACTCTGCGTGCTCGCGGCGAGGAACCCGAAGAAGGGCGGGGACAGGACGTAGCTCATCGAACGGGGGCGTGCCCGGTCCGCCGGGGTCGCGAAACGTCGCATGTCAGCCGCACCCCGAGTATCCGCCGTCGAGCGGGATGATGGCGCCCGTCACGTACGCCCCGGCCCGCGAGGCGAGGAAGAGGGTCGTGCCGACGAGGTCCTCGGGGCTCCCGATCCGGCCCAGCGGGATGGTCGCCTCGACCGCGGCGCGGCGCTCCTCCTCGTCGAGCATGAAGGCGGTCATCTTCGACGCGAAGGGGCCGGGAGCGATCGCGTTCACCGTGACGTGCTCGCCCGCGAGCCGCTTCGCGAGGTGGCGGCTGAGCATGTGCACCGCGGCCTTGCTCGCGCTGTAGACGTAGTTCTCGGTCATCGGGACCCGCAGCCCGTCGACGGAGCCGATGTTGATCACGCGGGCAGGGTCCTCCGCGGTCGCGGCGGCGCGCAGGCGCGGGAGGAGCGCCTGGGTGAGGAAGAAGAGCCCCTTCACGTTCGTGTCCATCACCCGGTCCCAGCCCTTCTCGGGGAACTCGTCGAGAGGGGCGCCCCAGGTGGCGCCGGCGTTGTTGACGAGAAGGTGGAGGGGCTCGTCACCGAGGGCCTCGGCGACCGCGGTGACGCCCTCTGGGCCGGAGAGGTCCGCGACGACGGTGCGCACCGTGCCGACGCGGGCGAGCTCCTCGCGCGCCGCCTCGAGCTGGTCGGCCTTGCGGGCCGAGATGACGACCTCCGAGGCTCCGGCGGCGAGGAGCCCACGCGCGATCTCGAGCCCGATGCCTCGCGAGCCGCCGGTGACGAGGGCGCGGCGGCCGGTGACGGAGAACAGGTCGGCGGTTGTGGTCATGGGCACATCTTCGCCCACCCGACCGGGCGTCGTGCGTTGACACGCCACGCGGGCGTTTGACATAGTTGGCACTCGTGTCAACGACACGGACACGCGAGCGATCTGTGTCCACAGCTCGACTGGAGGAACACCGCATGGCGACGACGGTCATCGACGACGGCCATCACCACCATCACCACGACGGGCAGGGCGAGGGCCTCACCGCCTCGTGGTCGGACCCGAAGCGCTACCTGTGGCTGCTCGGGCTCGTCGTGCCGGTCATCCCCTTCATCGGCTGGGGGCTCGTGGGCGCCACGGACCTCGGGGTCTTCTACTGGCTCGGGCCGTTCATCGTCTACGGCCTGATCCCGGTCGCCGACCGCCTCATCGGCAAGGACAGCGACAACCCGCCGGACAGCGCGATCAAGTGGCTGGAGCAGGACCGCTACTACCGCTGGTGCACCTACATGTACCTGCCGCTGCAGTACGCGGGCCTCGTCCTCGCCTGCGCCCTGTGGGCGAACGGCGGGCTGTCGTTCCTCGAGCAGCTCGGCCTCGCGGTGACGATCGCCATGGTCGCGGGCATCGGGATCAACACCGCGCACGAGCTCGGGCACAAGCGTGCCTCGGCCGAGCGCTGGCTCGCGAAGATCGCGCTCGCGCAGACGGGCTACGGTCACTTCTTCATCGAGCACAACCGCGGGCACCACGTCCGCGTCGCGACGCCGGAGGATCCCGCCAGCTCGCGCCTGGGCGAGTCCTTCTGGGGCTTCCTGCCGCGGACCGTCAAGGGGTCCCTCACCTCGGCGATCGAGCTCGAGCGTGAGCGCCTCGACCGGACCGGCGACGGCTTCTGGACGCTCAAGAACGACGTGCTCAACGCCTGGCTCATGACGGTCGTGCTGTTCGGCGCGCTCACCGCGGCGTTCGGCCCCGAGGTCCTCCCGTGGCTCCTCCTCCAGGCGGTCATCGGGTTCAGCCTGCTCGAGGTCGTCAACTACCTCGAGCACTACGGCCTCATGCGGCGCAAGCGCGAGGACGGCCGGTACGAGCGCTGCGCGCCGGAGCACAGCTGGAACTCGAACAACATCGCCTCGAACGTGTTCCTCTACCACCTGCAGCGCCACTCCGACCATCACGCGAACCCGATCCGCCGCTACCAGGCCCTCCGTCACTACGACGAGGCCCCGGAGCTGCCCTCGGGTTACGCGACGATGATCGTCCTCGCCTACGTCCCGCCGTTGTGGCGGCGCGTGATGGACCCGCGGGTCCTCGCGCACTACGACGGGGACGTCACGCGGGCGAACATCCACCCCCGTAAGCGCGACCGGATCCTGCGCCGCCACGGCGCGGCGGCGTGAGGGGCGGCGAGCGATGAGCGCCTACCGCTGCCCGGTCTGCGAGTACGTCTACGACGAGGAGAAGGGGGCGCCCCGTGAGGGGTTCCCCCCGGGCACGCCCTGGAGCGAGATCCCCGACGACTGGTGCTGCCCGGACTGCGCCGTGCGCGAGAAGGTCGACTTCGAGCCGGTCCCCGCGTGAGGCGCGAGGCGCAGCCGTCGGTCACCGAGGTCGCCAAGGCGCTCCAGCGCGAGAGGATCCTCGACGTCACCGACGCTCTCCTGCGCGAGCGGCCCTGGTCCGAGGTCCGGATGGTCGACATCGCGGACGCGGCGGGGGTGAGCCGGCAGACGCTCTACAACGAGTTCGGTGGCCGCCGGGAGCTCGCGCAGGCCTACGTGCTCCGCGAGGCCGGCACGTTCCTCGCCGAGGTGGAGCGCGCCGTGTCCGCCTTCCCCGACGACCCGCGGCGCGCGCTCACCGACGCGTTCGCGCTGTTTCTCGGGCTCGTCGACGTCCACCCTCTCCTGCGCTCCGTGCGTGACCCGGCCGGGGACGACGGCCTCCTCGCCGTCGTCACGACAGAGGGCGCTCCGGTGCTCGGGTTCGCCACCGCCCGGCTCGCC
>JBFIDS010000330.1:0-4540 GCA_041603715.1 Paraconexibacter sp.
CTCATTGCATACCGATGAGAACGTGGATCACCCCCCGGCGGCCAGCATGCGGCGCAGGCGGTCGGCCGTGCGACGTGCGCTGTCGACGTGCAGGTCGTCCCAGACGAGTCGCATGATCCGGTGGCCCGCGAGCTGGTAGTCCGTGTCGCGGGCACGGTCGGCGCGCATCTGCCCGCGGCGGGCGTGATACGCGCGTCCGTCGAGCTCGACGATCAGGCGGCGGGACGAGTAGAGGCAGTCGGCCTTGTGGCCCGCCACCCAGACGTTCGTCCCATCGGGCCGGGGAAGCCCGTGGGCGGAGAGGAAGCGGAGGAACCGCCGCTCGAACTCCGACTTCGTGTGGGCGTCGTCGGCCTCGATCAGGCGGGTCACGAGCGCGTGACCACGCCGTCCCGGCGCACGCTCCTGGGCGGCACGGATCGCCGCGAGGTCGAGCCTGCGCTGGGCGTCCGCGAGCGCCCGGTACTCGGGCCAGGCCAGGACGTCGGCGAGATCGACGAACGTCCGCGGGATCGTCGTGGCCGTGAGGAGGCGCGCGCGGAACACGTCGATCGGGTCGAGGCCCCGCACACGGTGCACCCGGAGCCCCGGTCGGCTGCGCCGGTGCACCGTCGTCGTCACGTGGAGGTCGGGGTCGTCGCCCCGGTCCAGAGGGAACCCGTGGAAGAGCGCCGCCGTCGCGTGGGACAGGACGGCGGTCTCACCGCACGTCCACAGGGCGGCGAGCCACCGGCCCTCGTCCCGCAGCACCGTGTGGCCGAACGCGTAGACCCGGGCGAACACGACGGTGAGCCGGCACGCCTCCACGCGGCGCTGGATGTGGCTCGCGGTGAGCCCGGCGCCCAGGAGATCGTCCTGGTGCAGCAGCCCCCACTGCGCGTTCGCGAGGTCCCGGAGCTGTTCCTCCCGGGGTGATCCACCTTCTCGTCGCATACCGATGACGAGGTGGATCACCCCCCGGGTTCGCCCCCCGCCGACGCGCCAGGATGCGCCGACGGTCCCTGGCAGGCCCGCGTCCGTACCCTCGGTCGATGGCAGACGACGGAACACCACGGGCCGGGATCGGGCGCACGGCGAGGATCGGCGGGCTCGTCGCCGGCCAGGGCGCCCGCGTGGCGGGCGGACGGATTCTCGACCGGGCCCGCGGGGACGAGGCCCGCGCCCGCGCCCAGGGCAAGCGGACCGCCGCGATCGTCGAGCAGGTCGTCACGCAGCTCGGCTCGATGAAGGGCGCGGCGATGAAGTTCGGGCAGGTGCTCTCGACCGTCGACCTGCCCGGCCTCGACCCGGAGGACTCCGAGCGCATCAAGGCGAAGCTCGCCGAGCTGCGCGACAACGCCCCGACCGTGCCGTTCTCGAAGATGGAGCGGCTTCTGCGCAGCGAGTGGGGAACGCCCGTCGGGAAGATCCTCGACGACCTCGACCCGGAGCCGATCGCTGCCGCGTCGATCGGGCAGGTCTACCGCGCCATCGCGCACGACGGGACCCCGGTCGCCGTGAAGGTCCAGTACCCGGGCATCGCGGAGGCCGTCGAGTCCGACCTGCGCAACCTGCGGCTGCTCCTCCCCCTCCTCGGCCGCCTCGCCCCCGGGCTCGACACGACCGCGCTCGGGGACGAGCTCAAGGAGCGCATCACCGAGGAGCTCGACTACGAGCTGGAGGCGAGCTCGCAGCGGCAGATGGCGCGAGCGTGGCGCGGGCATCCGTTCATCTCGGTGCCGGGGGTCCGCACGGACATCTCGACGCGCCGCGTGCTCGTCACGGAGCTCGTCGAGGACGGAGAGCCGTTCAGCGTGGTGAAGGCCCGCGAGGACGAGGTGCGCGACACGACGATGGAGATCGTCTACCGCTTCTTCTACGGCTGCGTGACGCGTCTCGACATCGCCTGCGGAGACCCGCACCCGGGCAACTTCCTGCGTCGTCCCGACGGGACCGTCGCCTTCCTCGACTTCGGGATGATGCGCCACCTCCCGAAGGGCTACCACCGTCGTGAATCGCGGGTGTTCGCCGCGCTGCGCGCCGAGGACCGCGCCGGCCTGCGCGAGGCGCTCGGGGACCTCGGCTACCTCGCGGCCGGATGGGACTTCCCCGACGAGCTCCTCTACCAGCACATGCGCCGCAGCGGGGCGTACCTGCTCGATTGGGAGCAGCCCGCCCGTCTCGGCGCGGAGGCCGCGCACCGGCTCATGGACGACGTCCTCTCGATCGGCGGCGAGTGGCGCGACATGCTGCGCTCGTTCGACGTTCCCCGCGAGGCGCTCCTGCTGCGCCGCATGGAGAACATCCTCTTCGGGGTCGCCTGCGACCTGCGCGCCGCGGCCGACTGGGGCGGCCTGTGGGCCGAGTTCTTCCTCGACGAGCCCCCGACGAGCGAGCTCGGGGCCATCGAGCGCGACTGGGCCCTCGACCGCGCCGCGTGAGGTCCCGGCGCGGGCGCGCTGCCCGCGCGCACCGATGTGGATCCGGGGGTCCGTCGCCCCTGTGAATCCACATTCACGCGCCGTGGGGCCGCGGGGCGGTCAGGTCACCGGCTGCGGCTGCGGCTGCGGCTGCGGGAGCCGGAAGCGCACGCAGGTCCCCGCCTCGGCCTCAGCGAGCCAGATGCGACCGCCGTGGGCCTCGACGATCGCGCGGGCGATCGCGAGGCCGAGCCCGGCGCCCTCGTCGGTGCGCGCCGCCCGCTCGCTCCCCTGGAAGAACGCGTCGAACACGCGCCTGCGGTCCGCCTCGGCAATCCCGGAGCCCGTGTCGGCGACCTCGATCTCGACGCCGCCCTGCACGGGCTCCGCCCGCACCACGACGCTGCCGTCCGCGGGCGTGTGCCGGATCGCGTTCTGGATGAGGTTGAAGAGGACGCGCTGGAGCTGCTCCGGGTTGGCGAGTGCCGGGGCGAGGTCGCGCGGCAGCTCCGCCCGCACGGCGACCGCCCGCGCGAGCGCGGCGGGCCGCATCGCGTCGACGGTCTCGACGACGAGCTCATCGAGCGACACCTGCTCGGCCGTCCAGCGGATGTCCCCGGACTGCAGCCGCGTGAGCTCGAACAGGTCGTCGATGAGAGCGCTGAGCGCCCGCACGTGCGTCGTCATCCGTGCGAGCTCGGCCCGCCGGTCCTGCGGCTCGAAGATGTCGTCCTCGAGGCCCTCGGCGATGAGCTGCAGCGCCGTGATCGGCGTGCGCAGGTCGTGTGAGACCGCGGCGATCAGCTCGCGCCGCGCGGCCTCCTCGCCGTCGAGAGCGGCGACCATCGCGTCGACGTCGGCAGCGAGGTGTGCGAGCTCGTCCTCCCCCACGACTCCGGTGCGCACGTCCCGATGCCCGCTCGCGACCGACGCGAGCGTCGCGCGGATCGCGTCGAGATCCTCGAGCGCACCGCGACCGAGGAGTCGCGCGAGCCAGAGCCCGATGGCCCCGGCGAAGAGCACGACGACCACGGCGAAGAACGCGTCGTGGCTGTTGAAGAACATCTGCTGGACGAACACGCCCACCGCGAGCAGCGCCTGCGCGCCGACGAGCACGACGATGAGCCCGATGTGCCCGCGCAGGGAGCCCCGACGCCCGCGGCGCGCGACGATGCCGTGCCCGACGATGAGCGTGCCCGCGCCGAGCGGACCGAGATAGGTGAACGTGAGCCACGCCGCCTCCTCGCCGTAGGCGAACCAGGACGCAGCGACGACGGCGCCGAGCGCGACGGCGAGGAAGACGATGCTCTGGCGGGGCGCGGTCACGGCGCGAACCGGTAGCCGACGCCCCACACCGTCTCGATGAAGCGCGGCTGCTCGGGATCCGGCTCGATCTTCGTCCGCAGCCGCCGGATGTGCACGGTGACCGTCGACGTGTCGGTGTAGAACGAGTACTGCCAGACCCGGTCCATGAGCTGGTTGCGGGTGAAGGCCCGACCGGGGTGACGGGCGAGGAACAGGAGCAGGTCGAACTCGCGCTGCGTGAGCTGGACCTCCTCGCCGCCCGCGATCACCCGCCGGCCGACGGGGTCGATCTCCAGCCCGTCGAGGCTGATCGGCGGCTCGTCGTCGGGCGTCGTGTCGAGTCGCCGCAGGACCGCGTCGACGCGCGCGACGAGCTCGGCGGGGCTGAACGGCTTGACGACGTAGTCGTCGGCGCCGAGGCGCAGGCCGACGATCCGGTCCTGCTCCTCCCCTTTCGCCGTGAGGAGGATGATCGGCGTGCGGCGGTGGCCGCCCTGCTCACGGATGCGGCGCATGACCTCGAGCCCGTCGATGCCGGGCAGCATGAGGTCGAGCACGATGAGGTCCGGGCGTGTCGTCGCGTGCGCGGTGACCGCCGACGGCCCGTCCGCGCACACGCTCGTCGTGTAGCCCGCGCGCTCGAGGTAGCGGGAGACGACGTCGCCGATCGTCGGCTCGTCGTCGACGACGAGGACGCTCCCGCGGTGGTGCTCGTCCGTGCTCACCGGCTGAGTGTGGTCGCCGCGGCGGGCCGGGGCAAGCCCGCCGGCACGCCGTTCACCACCTGTTCAGGAGCCCGCCCCGGCCCCTCGATGCGGATCCGGGGGTCCCAGAGC
>JBFIDS010000331.1:0-4524 GCA_041603715.1 Paraconexibacter sp.
AACGTGCCCCGAGATGCCGCCAGGAGCCGCCGCCGCGTTACGCCTGGTTGCCCGCCGCGATGCGACGCAGGTCGATCGTCTTGTCGTAGAGGTCGGCGTCGACGCCCTCCTCGAGCGCGACGTCGCGCCGCGGACGGCCGGAGTCGGCGGCCTTCTTGACGATGACGGCGGCCTTGTCGTAGCCGATCGCCTCGTTGAGCGCGGTCGCCGTGGCGAGCGTCGCGCCCGCCGAGGCCTCGCAGCCCTTCTTGTTGACCTTGATGCCGTCGACGCACTTCTCGGCGAAGGCGGTCGACGTCGTCGAGAGGAGGTGGATCGACTGCAGGAGGTTGCGGGCGATGAGCGGGATGCGCACGTTGAGCTCGAACTGGCCCTGCATGCCGCCGATCGTGATCGCGGTGTCGTTGCCGATGACCTGCGCGCTCACCTGGAGGACGACCTCGGGGATGACCGGGTTGACCTTGCCCGGCATGATCGACGAGCCCTTCTGCAGCTCGGGCAGGAAGATCTCGCCGATCCCCGCGCGCGGGCCGGAGCCCATCAGCGCGATGTCCTGCGCGATCTTCGTGAGCGAGACGGCCGTCACCTTGAGCGCGCCGCTCAGCTCGACGAGCGCGTCGCGGTTGGCCTGGGCCTCGAACGGGTCGGCGGGCGGCGCGATCCGACGGAGCTTGGAGTCCTTGACGAGGATCTTCCGCACGCCGGCGGCGAACTTCGGGTGGGTGTTGAGCCCGGTGCCCGTCGCGGTGCCGCCGAGCGGGATCTGGCCGACGTGGTCGAGCGTCGCCTCGATGCGCTCCTGCGCGAGGCGGATCTGCGTCGCGTAGCCGGCGAACTCCTGGCCGAGCGTGACCGGGACGGCGTCCATGAGGTGCGTGCGTCCGCTCTTGACGACGTTCTCGAACGCCTTGGCCTTCTTCGTGAAGGAGCGCTCGAGCTTCTTGAGCGCGGGGAGCAGCGTGTTCGTCGCCTCGTCGAGCGCCGCGAGGTGCACGGCCGAAGGGAAGACGTCGTTGGACGACTGCCCCATGTTGACGTGGTCGTTCGGATGGGCCTTCCCGCCGGTGAGCGCGGAGAGCACCTCGTTCGTGTTCATGTTCGACGAGGTGCCCGAGCCGGTCTGGAAGACGTCGATGGGGAACTGCGCGTCGTGCGTGCCGTTCGCGATCTCCGCGGCGGCCGCGGCGATCGCCGAGCCGAGTGCGGGGTCGAGCTTGCCGAGGTCGGCGTTCACCGTCGCGGCGGCGCCCTTGATGCGGGCGAGCCAGTGGATGACGGAGACCGGGACGGTCTCGCCGGAGATGGGGAAGTTGTCGACCGCCTTCGCGGTCTCTCCTCCGTACAGGCGCTTCTTCGCCATGGTGGTCGTGCTCCTGATCGTGACGTGGTGACGTGTTGCGGTCGGACGAGGGCGCTCGGCGACGGCGCGAGGGCGCGGCGCGACGCGGGACGCCCGGGAGCGGCAACCCTATCCCGCCGCGCGCCACCGGACGCGCCACACGCTCCCGGCTCCCCACCCGGCCGGCGGATCGGGGAGGTCGGGGGCCACCTCAGCCGCGCGGCCCGCAGAACGCGACGAGCTCGCGCGCGACGCCGACCGGGTCGTCGTAGGCCATGAGGTAGCCGGTCCCCGGGAGGATCCGCAGCTGCGCGTCGGGGATGAGGTCGAGGGCCTCCTCGGCGGTCCGCAGCGGATGGTGGGGATCGCGGTCGGCCCACAGGAGCAGGGTCGGTGCCGTCAGTGCGGCGTAGGCGTCGATGAGGTCCCGGTGCCCGTGGGCGGGCCAGCGCGCGGCGAAGCGCGCCCAGGAGCGCGCGAGGTTCGCGTTGCCGCCGACGTCCTGGAAGGCGTGGCGGACGAGGTCGCCGGCCGCCGGGTTGCCGCGCGCGCTGAGCCGCAGCCCGTGCTCCGGCCGGAACACGGCACGTGCGGCGTGGGTGACGAGCCGGTCGACGCCCGGGACCGCGCCGGTCCGCGCAGCGAGTCGCCAGGCGGTCCGCCGCGCGCCGTCGGTCGGCGGCCTGTGGAGGATCGACGGGGCGAGGACGACGCGCCCCGGCCGCAACGTGCCCGCGGCGATCGAGCGCACGAGGATCTCCGCGCCGAGCCCGTGGCCGCCCACGAGCGGCCGCGGCCCGCAGGTGTCGTGGCAGAACGCCCCGAGGACGGACGCGAACCACTCGGGCGTGTAGGCGTGGCGCGGCCGGTCCTCGCTGTCACCGTGCAGTGGCAGGTCGGGCAGGACGACGCGGAAGCGGTGGGTGAGGCCCTCGACGGCGGGCGCCCACTCCCGGTGGTCGAGGAGGGCGGAGTGCAGCAGGCACAGGCCCGGCCCGGTGCCCGCCTCGCGGTAGGCGACGCGCGCGCCGTCGGCGTGGTGCCAGAGCCGGAGCTTCACGGCAGCGATCGTAGAGTGGCGCGGTGCTCCGCTCACCCCACGACCGCGTCATCGTCGGGCTCGCGGTCCCGGCACTCGGTGCGCTCGCGGCCGAACCGAGCTACCTGCTCGTCGATACAGCGATCGTCGGGCACCTCGGCACGAGGGAACTCGCCGCGCTCGCCCTCGCGGCGGCGATCCTCGGCGTCGTCGTCGCGCTCTGCAACTTCCTCGCGTACGCGACGACCGCGCAGGTCGCACGCCTCCACGGTGCGGGCGAGCACGGGCGCGCGGCCGCGATCGCGGCCCAGTCGCTGTGGCTCGCGGTCGCGCTCGGGGTCGGGGCCGCAGCGCTGGTGGCGGCCCTCGCCGATCCGCTCATCGCGCTCCTCGGGGGGCGCGGGGAGACCGCGGATCTCGCCGCCCGCTACCTGCGCATCTCGGCGATCGGGCTCCCGATGGCGCTCATCGCGCTCGCGGGCCAGGGACACCTGCGGGGTACCGGGGACCTCCGCACGCCGCTGCTGATCCTGCTCACGGCGAACGTCGCCAACGCCGTGATCGAGGTCGTCCTCGTCTTCGGGCTCGACATGGGCATCGACGGGTCGGCGATCAGCACCGTCGTCGCGCAGCTCGGCATGGGCGGCGCGTTCGCGGTGCTGCTCCTGCGGCCCGGGCGCGTGCACGGGGTCTCGCGGCGCCCGGACGCGGCGGCGCTGCGCCGGCTCGTGCGGGTCGGCGGCGAGATCGTGGTGCGGACCGCCGCGCTGCTCGGCGCGTTCGTGCTCGCGAGCGCGGTCGTCGCCCGCATCGGGGAGGCGAGCCTCGCCGCGCACCAGATCGCGTTCCAGCTGTTCATCTTCCTCGCCTTCGTCCTCGACGCGATCGCGATCGCCGGTCAGATCCTCGTCGGCCGGCTCCTCGGGGCCGGTGACGTGCCGACCGCGGTCACCGCGGCCCGCCGGATGGTCGTCCTCTCGGCCGTGTTCGGCGTGCTCATGGCGGTGCTCCTCCTCGCCGGGTCCGATCTCGTGCCACGGGCGTTCACCTCCGACGGCGCCGTTCTCGACGAGACGAGGGCGCTGTGGCCGCTGTTCGCGCTGCTGCTCCCGATCGGGGCGATGACGTTCGCCTACGACGGCATCCTCATCGGGGCGGGTGACACGCGTTTCCTCGCGGTCGCGATGGTCGCGTCCTTCCTCGTCTTCGCGCCGCTGGCGCTGCTCGCGCTCGCCTTCGACGGGGGTGTGGTCGCCGTCTGGGGCGCGCTCGTCGTCCTCATGGTCGTCCGCCTCGCGACGACCGGAGCGCGCTTCCGGGGTGGCCGCTGGGCGGTCGTCGGGGCGAGCGTCGACGGCCGGGGTTGATCGGCGACGTCGTCGCGGGCCCGGCGGCTCCTGCGCCTGCACCGGCGCTTGCCGCACGCACGGTGTCGTGCGCGTCTTGAGGATGTGCCCGCGGCGGTCGACCATCCGCGTATGAGCAGCATCCGCACCACTGCCGCGGCGGCGATGCTCGGCGTCAGTCCCAACACGCTGCGTTCCTGGGAGCGTCGCTACGGGTTCCCCGCACCGCGCCGCTCGGCCGGGGGGCATCGGCACTTCGACCTCGTCGAGGTCGAGGCGCTGCGCAGCGCGCTCGAGCAGACGCGCGACATCGCCTCGGCGGTCGTTGTCGCGCGTGAGCGGGGCGCAGGGCCGGCCTCGGGTGCGCGCCTGCGCGCCGCACTCACGAGGTTCGACGAGACCGCAGCCGATCGGGTCGCGGAGGAGAGCCTCGGCGTGCGCTCGGTCGAGCGGACCGTGGACGAGGTGATCCTGCCCGCCGTCGAGTCGCTGCGCGGCCCGCGGGGGGAGGACGCCGACGGTCCCGAGTTCGGCGTGGCCTGGCGCTGGGCGAGCGGATGGCTCGCCGCGCAGCGCCGCGTCGCACCCCCCGCCTCGCGCGACGAGGCGGTCGTCCTGCTCGACGCGAGCGCACCGGGCGATCTCGACGCCCTCCACGTCCAGGCGCTCGAGCTGCTCCTCCGTCGCGGCGGCCTCAGGGCGCTCACGCTCGGGGTGGCCGGCGACGTCGCGCGCCTCACCGGGGCCCTGCACGCGGTCGCTCCGTCGATCCTCGTCGTCGCCGGGTGCCGGATGGATCT
>JBFIDS010000332.1:0-4520 GCA_041603715.1 Paraconexibacter sp.
CGCTCCGGCCGCCCCGCCGAGGCCGTCGCCCGCGGTACGGAGAACGAGCGTCCCCGGCCCCGCGAGGCCGGCCGGGTCCGCGGTCGGCGTCACGTCGAGATCGATCTCCGCGCCCGTGGCGAGCGCGGCCTCCAGGGCCTGCAGCGCCTCGTCCACGCGGTCCGGGTCGAGGGCGATGACGCCGGTCGCCGCGAGACGGGACAGGAGGAGGACGCGCAGGGCGTCGATCGCGCCGGCCTCCTCGCCCGCCGCGGGGTGGACGAGCGCGACGTCGAAGCAGCGCGCGAGCTCGAGGTGGGTCGACCGGCCGACGAGGCTCGGGACGAAGCACGCCTCGAGGGCCGGCCAGGCCGCGAGCGCACGCGCCTGCGCCACCCACGCGTCGACGACCTCCAGCGGCTGACAGTGGCCGGTCCGCGCGTGGAGCTCGTGGAGCACGCGGTCGGTGCCGTCGACGAGGTCGGACGGGGGCGCGAGCTCATTTCGCGTGACCGGACCGAGCGTCGCGGCGACCTCACGGGCCCCGGCGAGCGCCGCGCGCCAGCGGTCCGGGGCATGGTGCGCCGCGAGCCCGTCGACATCACGGCCGGCCGCATCGATGAGCGCCGTGAGCTGCTGCGCCGTGTCGGCGACCGGCCACAGGCCCGCGGCCGCCCCCGCGCTGCCCAGCAGCGCCGCCTCCACCGCGTCGGGCGCCCACGCGACGACCGGCAGCCCGCTCTGGGCGGCCTCGACCGCTGCCGTCCCCGACGAGCACGGATAGGACTCCACGAAGACGTCGGCTGCTGCGAGCAGGTCGCCCACATCGGGGAGGACCCCGGCGGCGAGGACACGCCCGCCCGTACGTGCACCGGCGTCGGCCCACCGCCCCTCCGACGGTGGACCGACGGCGATGAGCACGGTCGAGGCGTCCTTCTCGAGGAGAGGCACGAGCGCGTCCAGCAGGTGCCGCTCCCCGCCCTCGAACTTGTACGACGACCCGATCGTGAGGAGCACGCGCGCCGCCTCCGGGATGCCGATCCGCGATCGGGCCGCCCTCCGCGCCGCGGGCGTCGTCATGGGCACGTCGTCGAGCGGGAGCGCGAGCGTCGCCGTGCGCGCCGCCGGGATCCCCCGGCGCTCGACCGCGAGCGACGCCGCGACCGGCCGATGGCCCACGACCGCGTCCGTGCAGTCCCGGCCGAGCCAGAAGCAGTGGTCGGCGTGGTTGCTGAGGAGGATCGGGGGACGGTCGCCGACCCCCGCCCACGCGAGAGACGGCAGCGGGTCGTTCGGCTGCACGTGGAGGACGATCTCGTCGAACGCACCGGCGATGGACCGCAGGGCCGCAGCGGTCGCGAGGAGGCCGGACTCGAAGCCCGGGACGACGACCTCCCGCCCTCCCGTCGCCCGTGCGGCGGCGAGCAGCGCGTCGGGGGCCGGGCCGGCGGGACGCGTGACGACGAACGAGTGCCGGCGACCCGTGTCGCGCTCCATCCAGCGCCAGGTGAGGCGCGTGTGGCCGCCGACCTCGAGCGCGTTGGAGAGGACGTGCAGGACGCCGCCCCCGCCCGGACCGCGCTCGAGGTCCGGGAGCGCGGAGGCGGCGGCGCGGGCGAGCACCGCCTCCAGACGCGCGTCGGCGAAGCGCCCCGGGTGTCGCAATGCCACGATCCCCGCGGCGCTCTGCACGAGCGCGCACGCGGTCTCGTCCCGGCCGTCCTCCACGCACCGCTCGGCGGCTGCCGTCACGGCCTCGAGGACCGCCGCGTGGCGCGCGATCTCAGCGCGCCACGGCATGGCGGATCTCGAGGACTGCGTGGGCGACGCGATCGACCGCGTCGGGGGGGAGCTGTGGTCCGATCGGCAGCGAGAGGACGTCGGCCGCGAGTCGGTCGGCAACCGGGAACGGCCCCAGCGCGAGATCGGCGTACGCCTCCGATCGGTGCGGCGGCACCGGGTAGTGGACCTGCGTCTCGATGCCCCTCTGCGTGAGCCGCTCGCGCAGTCCGTCCCGGTCGCTCCCGTCGCGCACGACGTAGAGGTGGAAGACGTGGTCGTCGCCCGCACTCCTGGGCAGGACGAGCCCGCAGTCCGCGAGCGCCGCGTCGTACCGCGCGGCGAGCGCCCGCCGTCGGTCGTTCCACTCGTCGACGTGGGCGAGCTTCACCCGCAGCATCGCCGCCTGGATCGGGTCCAAGCGGGAGTTCACGCCGCGCTCCTCGTTGAGGTAGCGCTCGCGTGAGCCGTAGTTGCGCAGCACGCGCACGCGGTCGGCGAGGGCGGGGTCGTCGGTCGTCACTGCGCCCGCGTCGCCCTGGGCGCCGAGGTTCTTCGACGGGTAGAACGAGAAGGCCGCGACGTGGCCGGTCGAGCCGGCGCCCCGCGCGCCGTGCGCCTGCGCGGCGTCCTCGACGAGCGCGAGGCCGAGCCGATCGCAGAGCAGGCGCATCTCTCGTGCGTGCGCGACGCGCCCGTGGAGGTGCACGCACATCACCGCCGCCGTCCGCGGGGTCACGGCAGCACCGACCGCCTCGGGGGTGATCGCGTACGCCTCCTCGTCGGGCTCGACGGGGACGATCGTCGCCCCGACGGCGCTCACCGCCAGCCACGACGCGATGTAGGTGTTCGACGGGACGATCACCTCGTCCCCGGGCCCGACGTCGAGCGCGCGCAGCGCGAGCACGAGCGCATCGAGACCGCTCGCGCAGCCGGCCGCGTGCCGCGTCCCGACCCACGCCGCGAACTCGTCCTCGAAGGCCTCGACCTCCGGACCGAGCACGTACCAGCCGGAGTGCAGCACCCGCAGGGCCGCCGCGTCGAGCTCGTCGCGCAGCTCGGCGTACGCGGCGCCGAGGTCGAGGAACGGGACGCGGTCCATCGTGCTCAGGCCGCCTCGGCCTCGACGTGCACGGGCGCCGGGGAGTGGCGGGAGCCCTGGAGCGCCGCCTCGAAGTCCGCCCGCGAGCGGTAGTAGTCCTCCTCGGTGTAGCGGTGGGAGGCGAGGACCATGCAGACCGAGCCCGACGAGAAGTTCTCGAGGCTGCGCCACGTCATCGGCGGCACGTAGAGGCCATAGTGCGAGCGGTTGAGATGGAAGCGCTGCTCGACGTTGCCGTCACTGAGCACGACGTCGAACGAGCCGCTCATCGCGACGAGCAGCTCCTGCGTCTGCTTGTGCGCGTGGCCGCCGCGCTCGGCGCCCCCCGGCACGTCGTAGATGTAGTAGACGCGGGCGATGTCGTAGTCGAGGTGCTCGCCCCCCTCGATGAACGTGAGGTTCCCGCGCGGGTCGTGCACCTTCGGGAACCCGATGATCCGGCAGTCGCTGAGTGCCATGGTCCTACCTCCGCTGGGCGACGAGCCCGATGTTCGCGAGCTGCCGCGGCTCGAGCTCGTCGCTGATGTCGTTGAGTGCGATGAGGAGCTCGGCCGGCCAGTCGACCATCACCGAGTTGGGCAGGGTCTTCAGGAACCACCCGAGCTCCCGGGTGGGGTGCAGGCCCGCGGCGAGCACGTCGTCGCGCAGGCCGTCGAGCGTGTAGACGCGCTGGTGTCCGACGAGGTGGTCGCGCGGGGAGAGGGTGTCGAGGTGCGGCTGGAGGCCCATCCGCACGGCGAGCCGGCGGTGCAGTGACTCGGCGTTGGGGACGACGACGACGAGGACGCCGCCGGGCTTCAGCCACGTCGCGAGGTGCGCGAGCAGCGGACGGGGCTCGTCGACGTGCTCGACGACGTGGAGCGCGAGGACGGCGTCGACGGGAGCGTCGGGCACGAACGTCTCGAACATCCCCTCGTGGACGACGAGCCCCGGGTGCTCCGCGCGCGCCTGGGCGGCGAGCCGGGGGGAGCCTTCGACGACCTCGATCGGCACGCCGCGCTCGCGCAGCGCCCGCGTCATGAGCCCGACCCCGTAGCCGAGCTCGACGACGCGCGCGCATCCCTGCACGGCGTCGGCGATGAGGTCCGCGGAGTGCTCCTGCTGGAGGTCCTCGACGTGCAGGTCGGCGACGTCGTCCTGGTTGAGGTAGTACGCCTCGGCGTAGGCGTCGAGCGCGGCGGGGGTGAGGGCGGTCATGAGAGGGCCTCTGCGGCCGCCAGCCCGGCGACGACCTGCTCGTTGAAGGAGTCCGCCCCGGGGGCGGCGGCGCCGCCGACGACGATGGCGTCGAGCCGGGCGTCGTGAAGGTGGGCGAGTGCGGCGGCGTGTGCGTCCCGCGTCGCGGCGGTCGGGGCGTCGAAGGTGTCCATCGCCCCGAGGAACACGACGGTCGCGCTGGCGTCCGCGTCGAGGATCCCGGCGGCGTCGAGGCCCGCCCGCGCCGCCCGGTCGATCTTGCCGACCGGCGTGTCGTGGCGCAGCTCCACGCAGAGCACCCGGTGGCCGGCGTGCGCCCCGGGCCCGCTGTCGCTCACCCGGACGACCGGGTTCCCCGGATCGACGACGTGCGTCACGGGCAGCGGGCGGTCACGGGCCGTCTCGACCCAGGCGAGCACCGAGCGCGCCCGCTCGGGGGCGTGGTCGTGCCCGACGGCGGCGA
>JBFIDS010000333.1:0-4502 GCA_041603715.1 Paraconexibacter sp.
CCTGGAGACGGTCGACAAAGACACCGTGGCCGCGCGGGTACCTGAGGGGCCGCGCGGCGACCGCGTGACCCCGCTCGGGCAGCCAGTGGGCCCTCGATGTGGCTCCGGGGGCCCGAGAGCCCTGTGAATCCACATTCACCGCGGTGGGGCGGGCGCGGGGGCGGTCAGGCCGGGGCGAAGCGGACGACCCCGTGGTCGTCCTCGACCTCGATGACGGACCCGTCCTCGATGAGGAGGTCGAGGTGCCCGAGGACCTCGCTCAGCGTGAGGAACGCCTGGGTGACCGCGACGTTGCCCCACAACGCGTAGGCGAGCTCGTGGGCCGTGCGTGGCTGCTCGGCGACGAGCGCGCCCAGCCGGCGGGCCCGCCGGTCGACGAGGCGGATCCGCTCGTCGATGAGCGCACGGTGGTCCTCGATGAGGTCGCCGTGACCGGGGAGGACGAGGTCGAGCTCCATCTCCCGCGTGGCCCGCATCGACTCCAGGTAGGTCGCCAGCGGGCGCGGCCGAACGGCCGGGTCCGCGTGACCGTCGAGGGGCCGGGTGACGAGCGCGTTGGAGCTGACCTGCCCGAGCAGATGGTCGCCGCCGAACAGCAGGCGGCGCTCCGCGTCGTGGAAGACGGTGTCCGACGGACTGTGACCGGGACGGTGCAGGACGTGGAGCGTGCGGTCGGCGAAGGGCAGCGAGGACCCGTCGGCGAGAGGACGGGTGACGCGGCACGACGCGCCCCAGGCCCGGTAGGAGTGCGTGAGCGTGCGCAGCGCGTAGCGCACGTCCTCGGCGAAGCCGTGGCGCTTCATCAGCGCCTCCGCGAACGCGTCCTCGCCCTCCATCGCCGTGCTGTAGCGGGCGAGCCACGGCGCGAGGCGGTCGAGCGCGCAGACCTCGGCCCCCGAGCGCCGCGCGAGGATGCTCACGAGCCCCATGTGGTCGATGTGCTGATGGGTGATGACGACCCGCTCGAGGTCCTCGATGCGGCGGCCGTGAGCGGCGAGCCCGATCTCGAGCTCGTCGAGCGCCTTGCCCGAGTTCGGACCGGAGTCGACGAGCGTGAGCGGGTCGTCCTCGATGAGGAAGACGTTGATTCGCCCGACGGCGAACGGCGTCGGGATCGGGATCATGCGGATCCCGGCGGCGGCGAGCTGGTCCCTCATGGCGCCGTCCACTCCCCGGTCGCAGGATCGTGGCGGCGGACGACCCGGGCCGGGTTACCGGCGACGACCGCGTGGTCGGGCACGTCCCGGGTGACGACCGCGTTGGCCCCGACGACAGCTCCACGGCCCACCGTCACGCCCGGCAGCACGCAGCAGCCGATGCCGAGGAACGCGCCGTCACCGATCTCCACGGGTCGTCCGGGCTCCATCGGCTGCTCGAGGACGGGTCGCCCCACGTCGCGGTACCCGTGGCTGCTGTCGCCGACGAACACCCGCTCGGAGAGGAGGACGTCGCGGCCGATGCTCACCGAGTGCACGCACGCGACGACGAGGTCACGGCCGATCCGCGTCCCGTCGCCGATGCGCAGGGAGGCCGGGGGACCGTCCGCCGGCGGATACGCGGACAGGAAGGCGCGCGCGTCGATGAACACGCGCTCGCCGAGATGGACGTGCTCGGGACCGACGACGACGAGCGGCGGGACGATCCAGCTCCCGGCCCCGAACGACCCGAAGCGCCCGGGCCGGACGTGGCGCAGGTGGCGGCGCCGGAGGATCTCGTGGCGGGCCCGGGCGATCACGCCCGGATGACCTCCAGGACCTCGTCGCGCCTGGCCTCCATGTCCTCCCGGGAGACGAGCGACTCGAGGCAGAGACGCAGGAGCGGCTCGGTGTTCGACGGGCGCACGTTGAAGTGCCAGTCGTCGTAGTCGACGGAGACGCCGTCGACGTGCGTGATCTTCGCGCCCCGCTCCCGGTGAAGCGCCTCGAGTTCGGCCATCTTCGCGGGGCCGTCGTCGACGGTCGAGTTCACCTCGCCGCTGATGAAGTACGTCGAGCGGTAGCGGTCGAGCAGCTCGCTGAGCCGCTTGCCCTCGACCGAGAGCTTCTCGAGGATGAGCAGCGCCGGGACGGTGCCCGAGTCCGCGCAGTAGAAGTCGCGGAAGTAGTAGTGGCCGCTCACCTCGCCGCCGAAGAGCGAGCCCTCCCGCTGCATGCGGGTCTTGAAGAAGGCGTGGCCGACGCGGTTGATGTGCGCCGTCCCGCCGGCCGCGGTCACGGTGTCGGCGACGGCCCGGGAGGCACGGGCGTCGTAGAGGATGGCCTCGCCGGGCGATTTCGCGAGCAGGTGCTCGGCGAGGATCGCGGTGAGGAAGTCCCCGTCGACGAACTCGCCCGTATCGTCGATGAAGAAGCAGCGGTCGGCATCACCGTCCCAGGCGATGCCGAGGTCGGCGCCGGTCTCGAGCACCGTGTCGATGATGAACTGCCGGTTCTCGGGGAGCAGCGGGTTGGGCTCGTGGTCGGGGAAGTTCCCGTCGGGGGTCCAGTACGTCTCGACGAGGTCGAGCCCGAGGCCGTCGAGCACCGGCCCGACCATCGGGCCGGCCATCCCGTTGCCGCCGTCGAGCACGACCTTCAGCCGCTTCACGTTCGCGGGGTCGATGAACGTGAGGGCCTTCTCGCGGAACTCGTCGTAGAGGTCGACCTGCTCGACCGTGCCGGGCGTGGCGGCCCGGTCTCCGAGGCCGCCCTCGATGAGCGCGCGGATCTCCTGGATGCCCTCGTCGCCGCTGAGCGCGATCGCGCCGCGGCGCACGAGCTTCGCGCCGGTGTAGGCCTTGGGGTTGTGCGAGGCCGTGCACATGAGCCCGCCGTCGAGTCCGCGCGACCCCACGAGGTGGTAGAGCATCTCCGTCCCGACCTCACCGGCGTCGATCACGGTCGCGCCCTCCGAGGTCATCCCCGTTCGGTAGCGTGCCGCGAGCTCGGGCGCGGTGAGACGCATGTCGCGGCCGAGCCCGAGACGGACGTCCGAGGCGGCCTTGTCCTCCATGCCCGCGATGACGCGGGCGAACGCCCGACCGATCGCCTCGGCGACGTCACCGGTGATCTGGTCGCCGTAGAGGCCGCGGACGTCGTAGGCCTTGAAGATCTCTGGGGGCGCGGTCATCCCCGTAATCCTATGCTGCGCCTCTCGATGCGCGTGCTGACCGTGGGGAACATGTACCCGCCCCACCACCTCGGGGGCTACGAGCTCGTCTGGCGGGGCGCCGTCGACCACATGCGGGCCGTGGGCCACGACGTCACGGTCCTCACGACGACGACACGCCTCGCCGCCGACGCGGGACCCGACGGGCCGGGCGTCCACCGCTCCCTGCGCTGGTACTGGGACGACCACGCGTTCCGGCCGATGTCGTGGAGGGAGGCGGTCGCGATCGAGCGAGCCGACCGCAGGACGCTCGACGAGCACCTCGCCGGGGGCGTCGACGCCCTCCTGTGGTGGTCGATGGGCGGGCTGCCCATGGGGCTCCTCGCCGCACCGGGACCCGCGGGCATCCCGTCGGGCGCCGTCGTGCACGACGCGTGGCCCGCGTACGGACCGCGCGTCGATGCGCGCACCGGCCGAGGGGGTCGCGCGGCGCCGCTGCTCACCCTCGCCGGGAGGCTGGCCGGCCTGCCGCCGGGGGACCCGCTGCGCGCCGTGGACGCCTGGAGCTTCAACAGCGCGTGGCTGCGCGACGAGCTCGCCGGGCGGGTTCCCGCGATCGCCGGCGCCCGCGCAGCGTCCCGCGTCGATCCGCCCGGCATCGACCACGCCCGCCTGCGTCCCGCCCCGCCCCGCCCGTGGTCGGGCCGCATCGCGGCTGTCGGCCGCCTCGACGAGCGCAAGGGCCTGCGGTACGCGGTCGAGGCGCTCGGGCAGCTTCCGGAGGCGAGCCTCGTCATCACCGGCAGCGGGGACGCCCGCGTCGCCGAGGATCTGCGGGCGCTCGCCCGCACGCTCGGGGTCGCGGATCGCGTCGACCTCGCCGGCGCGAGCGGCGACGTGCGCGAGGCCTACGCGGACGCGGACGTCGTGGTGTTCCCGGTCACCTGGGACGAGCCGTTCGGGCTCGTGCCGCTCGAGGCGATGTCGGTGGGCCGCCCGGTCGTCGCGACCGCGACGGGAGGGGCCGCCGAGTACCTGCGCGACGAGGGCAACGCGCTCGTCGTGCCGGTCGCCGACCCCGACGCGCTCGCCCGGGCCGTCCGGCGTCTCGCCACCGACGCGGCGCTGCGTGAGGCGCTCGTCTCCGAGGGCCGGCGGACGGCATCGACCCGGTCCGCGACTCGTTTCGAGGCCGCGATCACGGATTTCGCCCGGGATGTCGCAGGGACGGCGGCCTGAGCGCCGAGCGCTCGCGGCCGCCGAACTGCCCTGGAACCGACGCGGCCCCGGCCTCACATGAGACCGGGGCCGCGCGCGGCGAAGGGTGTCGGCGGTGGATCAGCCTGCGCTGGTGCGCCGGCGACGCGAGGTGAACACGAAGAGCGCACCGGCCGCGAGCAGGGCGAGGAGGCCGA
>JBFIDS010000334.1:0-4481 GCA_041603715.1 Paraconexibacter sp.
CCCGTCGTCGACCGCGTCGTCGCCGAGGCGCACGCCGCGGCACCGCTGGGCGAGCCGGACCTGCGCGGTGCGCTCGGCGCCGTCGTCGGAGCCTACGTCGACTTCCTCCAGGGGGACCCGGGCTTCGTGCGGCTCATGGCGTGGGAGGCCCTCCACGAGAGCCGCAGGTCCGGCCCCGCCCGCCCCCCTCACTCGACCGCCATGCAGGATGCGCTCGACGGGATCCTCGCTGCGCTCCCCGGCCCCCGACGACCGCCCGCCGAGCGTCGCCAGCTCCACATCACGACGATCGGGCTCTGCTTCTTCCCGTTCGCGCACAACGACACGATGCTCGCGGGGCTCGGCGTGGACGCCCACGACGCGCGCTTCCGCGCGGCCCGCGTCCGGCACATCGTCGACCTGCTCGCCGCCGCCCTCGCCTGAGCGGCAGCCGGCGGACCGGCCGTACCTAGGAGTGCGTCTCCTGGGCCCGCGCGAGGTGCCCGAGCATGAGCTCGCGGTGGATCGACCGCGGCTCGTCACCCGGCACGCGACGGGTCCAGACCCCCTTCGCGTCGAGGTCCCACGCGTTCGTCTCGTCGGCGAAGCAACGTTCGAGCGTGTCGAGGAGATCGTCGCGCAGGGCCGGATCGTCCACGGGGGCCACGAGCTCCACCCGCGTGTCGAGGTTGCGGGGCATGAGGTCGGCGGACCCGATGAAGATCTGCACCTCGCCGCCGGTCTCGAACGCGAAGATCCGCGAGTGCTCGAGGAACCGCCCGACGATCGACGTCACGCGGATGTTCTCCGAGACGCCGGGCACGCCGGGCACGAGGCAGCAGATGCCGCGGATGTTGAGATCGACCGGGACGCCCGCCTGGGACGCGCGGTAGAGCGCGCGGATGCACTTCTTGTCGACGAGCGAGTTCATCTTCATCGCGATCCGGGCCGGCTCGCCGGCCCGGTGGGCCTCGATCGTCGCCTCGATGCGGTCGATGATGCCCTCGCGGAGGTGGTTGGGCGCGACGAGCACCCGCCGGTAGGCACGGGGCCGCGCGTAGCCCGTGAGGAAGTTGAACATGTCCGCGACGTCGCCGGCGAGCTGCTCGTCGCAGGTGAAGAGGCCGAAGTCGGTGTAGAGGCGCGCCGTCGTGGGGTGGTAGTTGCCGGTCCCGACGTGGACGTAGTGACGCACCCCGTCCCCCTCGCGGCGCACGATGAGCACGCACTTCGCGTGGGTCTTCAGGGAGGGGTGGCCATAGACGACGTGGACGCCCGCCTCCTCGAGCGCGCGTGCCCACCCGATGTTGCGCCGCTCGTCGAAGCGGGCCTTCAGCTCGACGAGGCACACGGCCTGCTTGCCGCGCTCGGTGGCCCGGATGAGGGCGGGGATGAGCGGGGCGTCCCCGGAGGTGCGGTAGACGGTCTGCTTGATCGCGAGCACGTCCGGGTCCGCGACGGCCTGCTCGACGAACCGCTCCACCGAGGTCGCGAACGAGTCGTACGGGTGGTGCACGAGGATGTCGCCCTGGCGGATCGCCGCGAACATGTCCGCTCCGGCGCCGTCCTCCCCCTGCAGCCGCGGCTGGGTCACCGGGGACCACGGCGGGTCCCGCAGCTCCGCGAATCCGGGCAGCTTCACGATCTGCCACAGGTCGTTCAGGTCGAGGAGGCCGCCGAGGTCGTAGACCTGGCGCTCCTCGACCTCGAGCGCCTCGACGAGCTGGCGTCGCAGCTCCGGGCTCATGTCGCGCGCGACCTCCACGCGGACGACCTCCCCGAAGCGCCGTCGGCGCAGCTCCGCCTCGACGGCGCGAAGCAGGTCGTCGGCCTCGTCGGAGACCTGGAAGTCGGCATCCCGCGTGACCCGAAAGACGGCGTGGTCGACGATCTCCATCCCGGGGAACAGCGAGTCGAGGTGGGCGCCCATCACCTCCTCGAGCGGGACGAAGGTGTGCTCGGAGGTCTCCACGAAACGCGGGAGCATCTCCTTGGGCACCTTCACGCGGGCGAACGACGTGAGGTTCGTGACCGGATCGTGGACGAGGACCGCGAGGCTGAGCGACAGGTTCGAGATGTAGGGGAAGGGCCGCCCCAGGCCGACGGCGAGCGGGGTGAGCACCGGGAAGATCTGGCGGCGGTAGCGCTCGGCGAGCTCACCGCGCTCCTTCTCGCTCACGTCGTCCATCGACACGATCCGCACCCCGTGCTCCTCGAGCGCCGGGCGCAGGACGTCCGCGACGCAGTCCGCCTGGCGCGTCGTGATCTCGACGACGCGCGCGCGGATCTCGTCGACGGCCTCCGAGGGCGTGCGCCCGTCCGGACCCCGGTCGGTGAGCCCGGCGTCGATCTGATCGTGGAGGCCGGCGACGCGGACCATGAAGTACTCGTCGAGGTTCGAGCTGAAGATCGCCGCGAACTTCACCCGCTCGAGCAGCGGCTGCGCGGGATCCTCGACGAGCTGCAGCACCCTCTCGTTGAACTCCAGCCACGACAGCTCGCGGTTGAAGTAGAGCTCGGGCGAGTCGAGATCCGAGGGCTCGGCGGCGTGGACGAGGATCTCGACCGGGCCCGTGTCGACCGCGCGGATGGGCTCCTGGATCGGTGCGCTGGGATCGTTCATCGCACTCCGACCGTAGGCGTCATGCCCGCGCCGTGTGTGAAAGCGGGGTGAACGTCCCCGGGCGTTCCTCCAGCGCGAACTCGAGCCGCGCCCGGAATCCCTCCCGCTGCAGATCGAGCCACAGGTCGAGGAACCGCTCGTAGAGGTGCGCGCGACGGGCCGCGAGGTAGGAGCGCATCGCCTCGAGGCCGCGGTGGTCCGCGGCGTGCGGCGTCGCGCGAGCGTGCTTGGGATCGACGTCCTTCTTCCCCCGCGCGCGATCGAGGATCGCGAGGACGTCCTCGGCCCGACAGCGGTCCATGAGCTCCTCCACCCGCGGGATCGTCACGTCGCAGTCGTGGATCTCCCCGATCACGTCCTGGAGCTCCTTGGCCCGCTTCGCGGCGGTCTCCGCGTACGGCCCGAACGACGGGTGGTGCAGCTCGAGGATGTACCGCAGGCGCTTGGCGGCGATCCGCAGGTCGTGGAGCGCCTCGACCTCCTCGGAGTCGAGCGCAGCGGGAAAGAACGAGTGCAGCTCGTCGCAGCGCACGCGCACGATCCGGGCGACGTTGTCGGCGAGGGGTCCCTCGGGGTCGAGGCCCTTGACCTTGCGGGCCTTCACGAGCGTGCCCCCCAGCTGCCGGGCCAGCGGCCCCGTTCCCCGGGGGGGGCCCCGTTGCCGCGGGAACCGTCGAAGGGCGCGAGCGAGGTCGACGCGGGGGCGGGGTCCTCCTCGTCGGGGTCGACCGGCCGGTCGTCCTCGACGACGGTCTCCGGGGCCGGCTCGACGGCGGCGCCCGCGCCCTCCATGAGGTCGGTCTCGGTCTCGGGCACGACACCGTGCTCGTCGAGGTCGTCCGGGCCGGGCGCCCCCTCCGGCGGATCGGGCGGGTCCGCCGCGTCGGCGAGCGCCTGCAGGCGGCCGGCGAGATCGGTCTCGCGGATGCGCTGCAGCTCGTCGGCGAGCGTCGCGTTGCCGTCGTCCTGCTCCATCTCGAGCTGCGCGATGAAGACGTCGACGCCCGGACGTTCCTCCTCTCCGACCGCCTCGGCGAATGCGCGCAGGGACTCGAGCTGCACGTCGGGGTCGCGCCGGGCGCCGAGCGCGTCGGCGAGCGCCTTGACGTCCTTCAGCACGGGCTTGAAGAGGTCAGGCGGGAAGCACTCGCGGTGGATCTCGAGCACGGCCCGCAGCCGGCGGCTCGCGACCCGCATCGCATGGACGCGCTCGATGTCCTCCGTGTCGAGCACGTCGTCGGAGTGGTCGACGAGCTCCTGCGCGCGGACCCGCACGGTCATGCCCGCCGCGCGGGCGAAGGGAATGTCGGGGCCGAGCCCCGGGATCTCGCGCGCCTTGGCCACGCCCGGATGCTACCCGGGTGACGGGGGTGCATTCGCGGGCCCGCGCAGCGCGTCGAGCACGACGCCCTCCCGGAGCCCTCCGCCGCCGATCTCCAGGGGCCGGGCACCGAGCGCGTCGCTCGCGGCGGCGAGGATCGCCAGGCCCGCCGGGAGGACGCGGACGCGGTCCGGGTGCAGGCCGAGCTCGGCCGCCACGGCGGGGCCGGCCGCTCCCGTGAGGAGCATGAGCGCGCGCTCGATGGAGACGCGATCGAGGACCTCGCCGACGAGCAGCCGCACCGACGTCGCGCTCCCGCCCACGGCGATCGCCCGCGTCACCGCCGGCGGCACGATCCCAGCGAACGCCGCACGCGCCTCGTCCATGAGCGTAAGGACGCCCTCGGCCGGCAGGGGCACGCCCGACCGCGCGGCGCGGCCGATGACGCCCGACCCCACGGGGAGCGAGACCACCCATTCGAGGGGGCCGCCGACGGTGCCGACGACGATCTCGGTCGACCCCCCGCCGACGTCGACGACGGCGACCGGCGCTCCGTCC
>JBFIDS010000335.1:0-4473 GCA_041603715.1 Paraconexibacter sp.
CGCGCCGGAGCGATCGACGAGGCCACGCACGACGCCCACCGGGCGACATGGCTCGCCGCGCGACGGTCCCTGCGCAAGCTCTCGGGCCGCCGCGAGGCCGAGCTGCGCGGCGCCCTGCGCAACGTCGAGGACGTCGCGGCCGCCGGCGGCCTCACGGCGGGTCGCCTGCCCGCGGCCTTCGAGACCGTGCGCCGCAACCGGGAGTGGTGGACGACCGGGCCGCTCCTCGCGGCGGGCCGCCGCGTCGGGTTCGAGGGGTCGGCGCTCGTCTGGCAGTACTACCCGGGCGAGGGCGTCCAGATCCAGTGGCTCGGCACGTTCGGCAAGGCCAACGGGCTCTTCCAGTCCCGCACGCACGACGCCGCGCTCGGCGCGCTTCTCGACGAGGCGATCGCCCTCGCGGCCCCGCGGGCGGGCGGGATCGCGTGGGAGTCGTGGTTCCGCTTCGGCGGCGGCCGGCCGCCGTGGGCGAGCGCGCTGTCACAGGGAACCGGTCTCCAGGCCCTGTCGCGCGCCGCGATCCGGCTGTCGCGCCCGGACCTCTTCGCCGCCGCCCGTGGCGGTCTGGGGATCTTCCGCACCGCGCCCCCGAGCGGTGTCCGCGTCCGCACCGACGCCGGGGCGCACTACCTCATCTACTCGTTCTCCCCGAAGCTCCGGGTCCTCAACGGATTCGTCCAGTCCCTCGTCGGCCTGCGGGACTTCGGTGCGCTCGCCAACGACGAGGAGGCCCGTGTCCTCTTCCGCGCCGGCGAGGCCCAGCTCCGCGTCGAGGTCCCCCGCTACGACACCGGGGCATGGTCGAAGTATTCGCAGGCGCGCGAGTCCGACCTCGGGTACCACAAGCTCCTGCGGGACTTCCTGCGCAACCTCTGCGGACGGATGAGCGACGACCGGGCCCGTGCCGCCGCGCAGGCACAGCCCTCCCAGGTCCCCGACGGTGACCCCGCGGTGGGAGGGGTGGCCCCGATCGCCGATCCCACCGCCCCGGCACCATCGGCCGCGCCGCCCGCCGTGCCCGACCCGGCGCTCTACTGCGAGACGGCCTCGCGCTTCACGACGTACCTCTCGCAGCGCCCGAACCTCGAGATCCTTCCCGCGAAGCCCTCCCGTCCCCGCGTGCGCACCGGCGTCCGCGTCCCCTTCCGCCTGTCGAAGATCTCCACCGTGACGACGCGGGTCACCCGGAACGGGAAGGTCGTCGCCGGTCGCACCGCGCGGCTCGGCGGGGGCCGTCGCGAGCTGCGCTTCACACCGCGCGCCGCCGGGGCCCACCGGCTCACGATCCGGGCCGTCGACCTCGCCGGCAACGCGTCACAGGTGACCGGCACGGTGCGTGTGCGTGCCGCGAAGCGCCGCTGAGGACGTCGCAGGTGGGCGCTCCGGCCGGCCGGTGGGTCGCGGCTCCGTAAGATCCCCGGGCTCATGGGTCCACGGACCATCCTCTACACGGGCAAGGGCGGGGTCGGCAAGACCTCCGTCGCCGCCGCCACCGCGCGACGATGCGCCGCGGCCGGCCTGCGGACGATCGTCCTGTCGACCGACCCGGCCCACAGCCTCGGCGACTCCCTCGAGGCCGAGCTCGGGTCCGAGCCGGTCGCCGTCGCCGAGCGGCTCGACGCGCAGCAGGTGAGCGCGCAGGTCGAGATGGAGGACAACTGGGGCGCGGTGCAGGCCTGGCTCGGCCAGATCCTCGTCGAGCGCGGCGTCGACCGGATCAGCGCGGAGGAGCTCACGGTGCCGCCCGGCATGGACGAGCTCTTCAGCCTGCTGGCGATCAAGCGCCACTACGAGGAGGAGGCCTACGACGTCATCGTCGTGGACTGCGCACCGACCGGCGAGACGCTGCGCCTGCTCTCCTTCCCCGACGTCGCGCGCTGGTGGCTCGAGAAGGTCTTCCCGCAGCAGTCCCGGCTCATGGACGCCGCTCGTCCCTTCGCGCGCGCGGTCCTCGACGTCGCGCTCCCCGGCGACGAGGTCCTCGAGGACGTCCAGCGCCTCACGCGCAACCTCATTGCGATGAACGAGATCCTCCGCGACCACGAGCGCGTCTCGATCCGCCTCGTCATGAACCCCGACCGCATGGTCGTCGACGAGGCGCGGCGGACGTTCACGTACCTCAACCTCTACGGCTTCCTCACCGACGCCGTCGTCGTCAACCGCGTCTTCCCCCACGACGTCGGCGACTACTTCGGCGCCTGGCGCGAGCAGCAGGAGCGCCAGCTCGAGGACGTCGCCTCCGCCTTCGCGCCCGTGCCCGTCCTGCGGGCGCCCTACTTCGACCGCGAGGTGCTCGGCGCGGAGATGCTCGACCGCCTCGGGGACGAGCTGTTCGCCGGGACCGACGCGGCGGGCGTGTTCCACGCCTCCGTGAGCCAAGAGCTCGTCGTTCAGCGCGGTTTGGCGACGTTGCGCCTCGATCTGCCGCTCGCCGAGAAGGGCGGGCTCTCGCTCAAGAAGATCGGGCTCGAGCTCGTCGTCCGGGTCGGGGAGCACAAGCGCACGATCCTCCTCCCCCCCGCCCTCGCGGAGTACAGCCCCGCCGGGGCGACGTTCCGCGACGGCGCGCTGCACGTCACCTTCGACGGGCCCCCGGCCGCGGTCCCCGCCCATGGGTGAGACACCCGACGACCCGCTCGCCGACCTGCGGCGCCGCATCGAGGCGACGCGGGAGGCCGCCGAGCGCCTTGCGGGAGAGGCGGCCGGCGCGCGGGAGGACGTCCGCGCGGGCCGCGAGCCCTCGAGCGGCTGGCGCACCACCGAAGACCACGAGGCCCGCACATCGGAGATCGGGTCGATCGTCGCCCTGCTCGAGTCCCTGCGCGGCCTCGTCCCCGCCGAGCTCGCCGCGCAGGTCTCCGAGGTCATCAAGCAGGTGCTCCTCCTCCTCCGCGCCGTGATCGACTGGCTCGTCGAGCGCCTCGAGACCTCGGGACCCCCACCCGCCGAGGCCGGGCCCGACGTGCAGGACATCCCGATCGGCTGAGTGTCCGGGAGTCCGGGTCGGCGCAAGGGTGGTCGCGGCCGAGGAACATCGACTTACCCGGCGCCGCGCTCCTCGAGCCACGCCTCGTAGAGGGCGGCCGAGAACGTCACGTCGTCGGGCCACGGCAACTCGTCGTGGTCGTGGGCGTGGCAGAGGGTCGCGAACCCGTGGAGCGTGGACCACACGCCGATCGCGAGCTGGCGCGGGTCCCCGCCACGCGCCTCGCCGGCCTGCTGGCAGGCGGTGATCGCGTCGACGAGGTCCTGAAAAGCCTCCATGCCCACGCCGCTCTCTCCCGGACCGCGCTCGGCGCCGCCCTCGGGGTGGTTCGGGCCGAAGATGACGCCGTAGAGCGCCGGCTCCTCGCGGGCGAAGCGCAGGTACGCAACCCCGATCGCGCTCAGACGCTCACGCGGCGTGACGTCCCCCGCGGCCTCGGCGGCGAGGTGGAGGACCTCGCGGAAGCGCTCGAAGCCATGGTCGATGAGGGCCTCGACGAGGTGATCGCGCGAGGTGAAGTGGAGGTAGAGCGCCATCGGCGAGACACCCGCGCGCTTCGTCACCGCGCGGATCGACAGGCGCTCCGCGCCTCCCGCCTCGTGGACGAGGTCGGTCGCGGCCGCGAGGAGCTGCTCGCGCAGGCGGTCGCCCTCCCCGCGGGGGGCGCGCTCCCTCGGTGACGCGGGCGTGTCGGCGTCCATCGCTCCCATCCTATCCCGACGACTTGACACTCGTACATATACGGCTGTATATGTACGGCCGTCAAGTGCTCTCGCCTCGAAAGGACCGTCGTGCCCGCCCGCCTCCTGAAGCGCCTCACCGACCGGCCCCGGCGCTCCCTCCTCGCCCTCCTCCTCCTCGTCGCCGTCGCCGCCGCACTCGGCGGACCGGTCTTCACCGCCCTCCAGGACGACGGGGGCTTCGTGGCCGCCGACGCCGAGTCGGTGCTCGCCATCGAGCAGCTCGAGCGCGCGACCGGCACGGGCGCGACGCCCGCGATCATCGCTCTCGTCCCCACCCCCACGGACGCGCGGGGCGACCTCGTCGCCGTCGAGCGCGTGCTGCGCGCGGTCGACGGTGTCGCGGCCACCGCCTCGGTCGCCTCGACGGGCGACGTGGGGCTCGTGTCCCGCGACGGCCGGACGGCGGCGGTCGCGCTGACGCTCCGCGCCGGCGCCGACGAGGACGCCGTCCTCGAGGCGGTCGAGGCCAGGGTCGCCGACCGGACCGGGGTGCTCCTCGGGGGACCGCTCGTCGCGAACACCCAGGTGAGCGAGCAGATCAAGCAGGATCTCGGTCGCGCCGAGCTGCTCGCCTTCCCGCTCCTGCTGCTCCTGTCCTTCGTCTTCTTCCGCGGGCGGCGCCCGGCGACGATGCCGCTCGTCGTCGGCGTCACGACCGTCCTCGCGACGTTCGTCATCCTGCGCGGCATCAACGAGGTCGAACCCCTGTCGATCTTCGCGCTCAACCTCGTCATCGGCCTCGGC
>JBFIDS010000336.1:0-4464 GCA_041603715.1 Paraconexibacter sp.
CGACGCCTACGGCGCCGGCGAGGCCGATACGGTCCTCGGGCGCGCCCTGCGCGACGTGTCTCGCGACGAGGCATGGGTCGCGGGCGCGATCGGGCACGACTTCTACAAGGGCCAGCGGGAGGGCGCGAAGGGCTTCCCGCGCTTCACCGACGCCCGCCTGCGCGGCCCCGAGGAGTGGAAGGGCTACGCGCGGGCCGCCGCCGAGCAGTCGCTCGAGCGCGTCGGGATCGACCGCTTCGACCTGCTTCTCCTCCACAACCCGGACCGCAGCGGGTACCACGACCCGCGCGTATGGGAGGCGATGGCCGCCGTCCGCGACGCGGGCCTCGCGGACGCGATCGGCATCGCGCCCGGCCCGGCGAACGGCTTCACGCTCGACATGCTGCGCTGCTTCGAGCGGTTCGGCGACGTCATCGACTGGGCGATGGTCATCCTCAACCCGATGGAGCCGTGGCCGGGCGAGCACGTCCTCCCCGCCGCGCAGGCCGCCGGGATCAAGGTGCTCACCCGGGTCGTCGACTTCGGCGGGATGTTCTGGGACGACGTGCGCCCCGGCCATCCGTTCCGGGACTTCGACCACCGCAAGTTCCGGCCGGAGGGGTGGATCGACCAGGGTGTCGAGAAGCTCGAGCGCATGCGCCCGATCGCCGAGCGCCACGGGCTCACCCCGCTCCAGCTCGCCTGCCAGTGGAACCTGGCGCACCCCGCGGTCGAGATGGTCGTCCCCACACTGATCCAGGAGGCCGCACAGGCCGACGGGAGCCCGGCTCGCCCCGTTGAGGACAAGCGCGCCGAGCTCGCCGGAACGCCGCGCGAGGTCGTCCTCGCCCCCGAGGAGATCCTCGAGCTGCGCACGATCGGCGACAACACCGGCTGCATGGCGCTCAAGGGCGCGAACGTCGAGCAGGAGGAGATCGTCTCCGACCGCTGGCCCGTCGACGACGAGCTCGCCGAGGCGGGTGGGCGCTGGGGCGTCGACGCGACGACCCTGCGCAACGTCCACGCGACCGCCTGAGCCCGGCGGCCGCCGATGATCGAGGTCGTCCACTTCACGGACCCCGGCTGCCCGTGGGCGTACTCGGCGTCCCCCTTCCTCACCGCGCTGCACTGGCGCTACGGCGAGGGGTTGCGATGGCGGCACGTGATGATCGGGCTCGCCGAGGAGGGGCAGCAGTACGTCGACCGCGGGGACACGCCGGTGCGACAGGCGCGCAGCTACCGCTCGTTCCGCGCGCGCGGGATGCCGTTCGCGACGCAGCCGCGCGACCGCATCACCGGTACGTCGCCCGCGTGCCGGGCGCTCGTCGCGATTCGGATGCATCAGCCCGACCGCCTGTTCGCCGCCTTCCGCGCGCTCCAGTTCGGGTGGTTCACGACCTCCCTGCTCATGGACGACCCCGCCGCGATCCGCGTCGCGCTCGCCCGGGTGGAGGGCCTCGACGTCGAGGCTGCGGTCGGTGCGATCGACGCGCGGGACCTCCGGGCGGCCTACGAGGCCGACCGCGCCGAGGCGCGGAGCGCCTCGGGTACGCCCACCGAGGCGCAGGGCAAGGCGGCCACGACCGACGGCCCGGTGCGGTACACGGCACGGTCGCTCCTCTTCGGCACCTCCGACGGGCGCCGCCTCGAGGCCGGGGGCTTCCAGCCACTCGAGGCCTACGACGTGTGCGTGATGAACCTCGACCCGACGTTGCCGCGGCGCGGCGTCCCGGACGACGTCACCGAGATCCTCCGCGCGTTCCCCGACGGCGTGACGACGCGCGAGGTGGCGTCGGTCCTCGCCTCCGACAACGCGGGGCCCGACGACGCCGCCGCGGAGGACCTCCTCATCGAGGCCGCCGCGACCGGTCGGGCACGGCGCGAGCCGCTCGGCGACGACGCGCTCTGGTCGCCGGCCTGAGCGCCGGTCGACCTCCCCGGAGGCGGTGGACGGCGCGATCCGGGCAGCCGACCGCGGCCGACGCCCACGCGGGACGCCGGCCCGATCGGTGAAGAAGCACAGGGAGGCCCGACCGCGTTCCGCCCGGGGGACCGGAGGGCGGTTGCACGGCGGGCCTCCCGCCGCCGCACACGGTGGAGTGCGGCGGTAGTCGCTCCTTACCCGTGCCGCTGATGGGCCACACCTGGCCTCGACGGGGACGGAAGAACGGCACCCGCCTCGCCGGACGGTCCGCGCGGATAGGGTGCAGCGCACATGGATCGCGACCAGAGCATCGAGCAGGTGGCCGGGATCCTCGTGCGCGAGGGCCTCGGGTTCGAGACCCGCGACGACGGGCTCGGATACCGGCTCGTCTTCGACTCAGCGGCCGTCTTCATCGGGTTCAGCCCGTGGAAGGACGGGACGGTCATCACGCTCTCGAGCCCGATCCTCCAGGACATCGATCCCGACGGTCCGGGGGGCGCGGCCGCCCTGAACATCCTCAACGACCTCAACAAGAACTCGTTCTTCACGAAGTTCACCTTCGAGGACGGGACGTTCATCGTCGAGTACGACCTCCTTGCCGACCGCCTGCAGGCCGACGAGCTCATGAACGCGCTGAGCGTCGTGGCGACCTCGGCCGAGGTCCTCGACGACGAGCTCGTCGACCAGCTCGGCGGAAAGCCGTTCCGGGAGATCCTCGAGGAGCGCGAGCGCCGCGACGAGGGCGGCTGAGGGGCGCCGGAGCCGCGCCGGGTGGGCTCCTGTCGCGGTGATCGCGACAGCGCCGCTACCGGCGCCGGCGCGGGGCGGCGCGAACCGTCAGCGCGCGTGCGACCCTCGCCGTCGTCCCCATCCGGGCGTCGATGCGGTACCGCCCGGCCGTCTTGAGCTTCACGAGGCGCAGGCGGGTCGTCCGCGCCGTGGACGCCACGATGCGGCGACGGACGACGCGCACGTCGCGCAGGCACCTCCGGCCCCGGTGGGCCCGCTTCGGCGCGACGCAGCGACTGCCCTTGCGACGGCCGCCGACCCGGCGCACGACCGTGACCACGGCGGTCCCGGCGCCCGACACGCGGACGTCGGCCCGCAGGACCGTGCCCACGCGGGGCGTGCCGACGACACGGACCGACGTGACCTTCGCGGTCGTCGGCGCGGGGGCCGATGGAGTCGCCGTCGCGCCGCCCGGCGGGGGCGGGCCCGTGCTCGCCGGGGGCGGCGGAGGCGCCGGATCGCGTGCGGTGCACGCGGCCGGCGGACAGAGGAAGACGCTGTCGTAGGTGTTCCAGATCGCCTGTCCGGAGGCGCCAACGAGGCCACCCTGCGGACGGAAGTAGTCGTCCTTGTTGCAGTCGATGGAGAGCGAGTCCGCGGTAAGCGGCGCGCCGCACACGGGTGGGTCCGTGCTCGCGTAACACATCACGTCGAACCGGTCGCGGCAGTGGCCCGCGCCGTCGTTGTTCGGCGCGACGTCGAGGACGGCGCCGAGGACGTGGAACAGCTCGTGGGTCGCGGCGACGATCCCGAACTCCGGACTCTCGCTCCCCATGAACGCCCGTGACGGGCCTGCCGGGGTGATCCCGTTGTTCCCGACGAGGATCGCGGCGTAGCCGCCGAGGTTCGTGGGGTTGTCCGATCCCGGCGTCGAGAAGGCGGACGTGTCCTTGGCGATCCCCGCGGCGACGTCGCGCAGGTTGTCCGCCCAGATGAGCAGGTGCTGGCGAACCCCCGCGGGTGGCGGGCCGAGCGCCGCCCGGACGTCGGCGGTGATGCGGTTGTACTTCTCCAGCGACGACCCGGAGTACGCGAGGTCGTCGCCCGGCAGCGCAACGGTCGTCACGTCGAGGAGCTTCTCCCCGCACGAGGTCCCGAGGTCCCAGCGGACCGACCTCGTGCCTCCGCTCTCCACGTGGACGGCGTCGGAGATCGTCGCCGCGGTCTCCTGGATGAAGTCGACGTAGTGCGAGAAGTTGTTCGGATCACCCGCCGCGTAGGCGTAGACGACCTTGATGTGCGGCTTCGTGCTGAGCGCGCTGGCGACGTCGTCGGTCGTCCTCCCGGTCCTGTCCGCGCACCACGCCGCCGGCAGACCGGCCTCCCCGGCGCGGGAGGTCGAGCCAGCACGGGGCATCGCGCCGAGCGGCGGGGCGAGCGTCGCGCTGATGGCCCGCTGCGTCTGCGCGTCCGGGACGGGGCCGTGCGCCGCGACCGTCGGGGGAGCGATCGCGACGACCGCGAGGCCGAGCAGCCCGATCACCGTATGTCGCCCCCACGTGCCTCGCATCGGGCGACTGTAGAGCGCACGGCGCAGATGCGCCAGAAGTCGGATATGCGGATCTCAGTTCGCGGCGGCGAGGCCGAGACGGCGCGCGGCGATCTCGTCGGGCGTCGGATCCGGCGCCGCACGGCGGGCGTAGGCGCGCTGCATGCCCTTGAGCACGCTGAGGACGGCGAGCGTGCGCGCCGTCGGCGCGGAGGACGTGACCTCTCCGGCCCGCAGCGCGGCCGCGGCGTCGAGGTCGCCGCGCAGGAGACGGTGCGCCGTC
>JBFIDS010000337.1:0-4461 GCA_041603715.1 Paraconexibacter sp.
CGTCGTCTGCCGCGACTCCCAGGCCTATCCGCCGCTGCTGCGCGACGACCGCGCTGCGCCGGCCGTGCTCCACGTACGCGGGGACGCGCCGCTCGCGGACCTCGTGGGGGACGCGGCCACGCCGTCGCCACCGGTCGTCGCGATCGTCGGGGCGCGCCGCGCGACGGCCGAGGCGCTCGAGGTGGCGCGTGGTCTCGGCCGCGCACTGTCGGCGTCCGGCGTCACCGTGGTGAGCGGCCTCGCGCTCGGGGTGGACGCGGCCGCACACGAGGGCGCGCTCGACGGGGGCGGCCGCACGATCGCGGTCCTCGCCACCGGCGCCGACCGGACCTATCCGCGCACGAAGGCCGGGCTCGGTGACCGCATCGCGCAGCGTGGCCTCGTCGTCTCCGAGATGCCGCCGGGGACGCCGCCGTTCCGCTGGGCGTTCCCGGCCCGCAACCGCATCATCGCGGGCCTCGCGCAGCTCACGCTCGTCGTGGAGGCCGCCGAGCGGTCCGGCTCCCTCATCACCGCGGACTTCGCCCTCCAGCTCGGTCGCGAGGTCGCGGCGGTCCCCGGTCCCGCCCGCAGCGCCCGGGCGCGCGGGTGCAACCTGCTCCTGCGCGACGGGGCCCACGTCGTGCTCGAGGCGGCCGACGTGCTCGACGGCCTCCTCGGGCTCCCCGCCCCGGCCGGCATCGACGCGACCCCGCGCACGATCCTCGAGCCGCGCCTCGACGCCGTGCGGGCCGCCGTGCTCTCGGGGCGCAGCACCGCCGCGGCGATCGCCGCCGGTCCGGCCGATCTCGCCCCGGTGCTCGCCGCGCTCAGCGAGCTCGAGCTGCTCGGCGAGGTCCGCCGGACCGTCACCGGCGGCTACGTCGCGACGGCCCGTCGGGGCGGTGACGCGTAGCCTGCCGCGGATGCACGACGCCAGGCGGACCCCCGTGTGCCTCACCATCGCCGGTTCGGACTCCGGCGGGGGCGCCGGGATCCAGGCCGACCTCAAGGCGTTCGCCCGCTGCGGCGTCCACGGGGCGAGCGCGATCACCGCCCTCACCGCGCAGAACACGGTCGGCGTGACCGGGGTGCACGGCGTGCCCGGGGCGTTCATCGTCGAGCAGGTCCGTGCGGTCGTCGACGACCTCGGTGTCGACGCCGTGAAGATCGGGATGCTCGGGAGCGCGGCGACGGCCGCGGCGGTCGTCGAGGCCCTCGACCTCCTCCCGGCCGGGACGCCCGTCGTCGTCGACCCCGTGATGGTCGCGGAGTCCGGCGCCCGGCTGCTCGACGACGACGCGCACGATGCGCTCGTCCGGGACGTGCTCCCGCGCGCGACCGTCGTCACGCCCAACCTCCCGGAGGCGCGGTCCCTCGCCGGCGACGACACGCTCGACGGGCACGAGCTCGCGCGCGCGATCCTCGCGCTCGGCCCCGCGGCCGTCGTCGTCACCGGGGGGCACCGCACGGAGGCGACCGACGTCTTCCTCGACGGGGAGGACCTCGTGCTCATCCCCGGGCCCCGCCACCCCGACGGAGCCGCCCACGGCTCGGGCTGCACGCACGCCTCCGCCCTCGCGGCCCATCTCGCCTGCGGATTCGCGCCGGTCGACGCCGCCCGCGCGGCCCGTGAGATCGCGGCCGCGGCCGTGCGGGACGGCCTTCGCGGGATCGGGGCGGGGCCGGGGCCCGTCGATGCCCTCGGCGTCGCGGGGCGGACCCCGATCCCACCCGGCTGACCGGGCACCGCCACGGGCGGTCCCGACGGCGATGCGCGCGGGCGCGCCGACCCGGCGGAGGCGCGTGGGCCCTTTGCCATAATCGCGCGGTGCGCCTCCTTCGCATGAAACCCGGTCACGGCGAGGTCCTCCTCGCGGAGGGCGACATCGACGTGGCCGAGGACGAGGAGCTGCTCGTCGCCGAGTTCCGCGCACAGCTCGACGCGGGGATGTGGGCGGCCGTGCCCACCCTCGGCCGCGGCGGTCGTCGCGAGGCGCGCATGGTCAAGGACTTCTCCGAGGTCCCGCGCGACGCCGAGCGGATCATCTTCTTCCCGCACGCCGCCGGCGGGGCGGAGTAGGACCCGCCGTGCTGCTCGCGCTCTCCGCCGCCGCGATCGTCGTCTTCGCCCTCTTCTGGGAGATCCTCTACCCGCGCATCGACCACGCCGTCGAGCGGCGCCGCCTCCGTCGCGAGCGGGCGGCGATCGAGGGTTACGATCCCGGCCGCGAGCGTCGCGCCGAGCAGCGCGCGCGCCAGCTCCTGAGGTCGTGCGTCGACGAGGAGGAGTGGGCGATGTACCGCGACCTCGGGTTCGTGCGCGTGTGGGGCCGGCTCGCGGGGGGCGCCGACGCCGGCGCCGCGCCCGCCGACACGGGGGCCTCGTACGCGTACCTCGTCTACCCGCACAAGCCGATCGTCGCCTACCTGCCGCAGACCGGCCGCCTTCTCGCCGAGTACTGCGTCGCGTTCCCCGACGAGACGCGTCCCTACGGGTCCGCGCGCCTGCCCGACTCCGACGACGTCCTCGCGAAGTGGATGGCGCTGACGGGGGACGAGCGCCGTATCGTCGACACCGCGAACATGCATCTCCCCGGCCGCCAGGTGGACCCGAAGGCCGTGCGGCGGGACCTCTGGCGACTCGGCGAGTGGGAGCGCACTCGGCTCCAGCGGGCACGCCGCTCGTCGGGCGGCGTCGCCACCCCCTGAGACGGCCCGGGCGGCCGGCGGACGGCGCTGACCGGGGCACGGACGACCACGGTTCGGCAAGTAGTCTCCCGGGCGTGAGCTCCTCGAACGGCTTTGACATCAAGCACCGCAGCCGCGCCCTCACCGAGGGCCCCGCGCGTGCCCCCGCCCGCGCCTATCTGAAGGGCATCGGCTTCGACGACGAGGCGCTCTCGAAGCCGATCATCGGGGTCGCCTCGACGTGGATCGAGACGATGCCGTGCAACTTCCACCTCCGCGCGCTCGCCGCGAAGGTCAAGGAGGGGATCCGCGCCGCCGGCGGGACCCCGATGGAGCTCAACACCGTCGCGATCAGCGACGGCATCACGATGGGCACGCCGGGCATGAAGACCTCGCTCGTCAGCCGCGAGGTCATCGCGGACTCGATCGAGCTCGTCGCCCGCGGTCACCTCTTCGACGGGATGGTCGCCCTCGCCGCCTGCGACAAGACGATCCCCGGCGCGGTGATGGCCCTCGCGCGCGTCGACGTCCCGAGCGTCCTCTTCTACGGCGGCTCGATCGCGAAGGGCCGCTTCCACGGTCGCGACGTCACGATCCAGGACGTCTTCGAGGCCGTCGGTGCGCACGCCTCCGGGAAGATGAGCGACGAGGACCTCCACGAGCTCGAGGGGGTCGCCTCCCCGGGTGCGGGCGCCTGCGGCGGCCAGTTCACCGCGAACACGATGGGGCTCGCCTACGAGATCATGGGGATCAGCCCGATGGGCTCGGCGATGATCCCGGCCGAGAACCCGAGCAAGGCGGACGCGGCCGTCGCGGTCGGCGAGCTCGTGATGGACGTCCTCGCCCGCGGCCAGCGTCCGAGCGACGTCATCACGCGTGAGTCGATCGAGAACGCGATCGCGCTCATCGCGCTCTCCGGGGGCTCGACGAACGGGGTCCTCCACCTCCTCGCCCTCGCGCGCGAGATGGGCATCCCGCTCGAGATCGACGACTTCGACGTCATCGCGGCGAAGACGCCGACCCTCGGAGACCTGAAGCCGGGCGGCCGGTACATGGCGACCGACCTCTTCGACGCGGGTGGCACCGGCGTCCTCGCCCGCCGTCTCCTCGACCTCGGGCTCCTGCACGAGCACGCCGCGACCGTCACCGGCCGTACGGTGGGGGAGGAGGCGCGGGCCGCGCAGGAGACCCCCGGCCAGGAGGTCGTGCGCCCGATCGAGGACCCGATCAAGACGACCGGCGGCTTCGCGATCCTCCGCGGCAACATCGCCCCGGACGGGTGCGTCGTGAAGCTGAGCGGGCACGGCCGGCGCCTGCAGACGGGGCCCGCGCGCGTCTTCGAGGGCGAGGAGGCCGCCATGGCGGCCGTCACCGAGGGACGCATCGACAAGGGCGACATCGTCGTCATCCGCAACGAGGGCCCGGTCGGCGGGCCGGGGATGCGCGAGATGCTCGCGGTCACCGCGGCGATCAACGGGGCCGGCCTCGGCGAGGAGGTGGCGCTCCTCACGGACGGGCGCTTCTCCGGCGCGACCGTCGGGTTCATGGTCGGCCACGTCGCGCCGGAGGCCGTGAAGGGCGGCCCGATCGCCGCCATCCACGACGGCGACGAGGTGACGATCGACGTCGATGCGCGTCGTCTCGACGTCGCGCTGTCCGACGAGGTCATCGCCGAGCGGGTCGCCGCCTACGAGGTGACGGTGAGCCCCGACGCGACGGGCGTCCTCGCCAAGTACGCCCGCGTCGTGCGCAGCGCGTCGGACGGCGCCATCACGACCTAGCGGCCCGCCC
>JBFIDS010000338.1:0-4433 GCA_041603715.1 Paraconexibacter sp.
GGGCGGGGCGGACGCCGACCGCGTCCGCCCGACCCCTCGCAGCCCGACGCCGCGTGCCGACGTGGCGAGCGGCGTCGCGCTAGTCGATGCCCGGGAGGTTCCCGCCGCCCGGCTGGAGGAACTGGATCTCGGGGACGACGCAGCCGGGGGAGGTGCGCAGCAGGAAACGCACGGACTCGGCGATGTCGGTCGTCGTGATCATCGTCTCCGCGGGGACGTGCTCCTTGACGAAGTCGGTCATCGGCGTGTCGACGAATCCAGGGCACAGCGCGCAGCTCTTGATGCCCGCGCCCGCGAGCTCCTTGTTCATGGCCTGCGTGAAGCCCACGACCCCGTGCTTCGTCGCCGAGTAGACGCTGAGCCACGGCTCGCCCTGCTTGCCGGAGATCGACGAGGTGTTCACGACGAGCGCGTTGCGGTGCTCCTCTCCGGCGGCCCGGAGCATCGGCATCGCCTCCCGGTAGAAGAAGAAGATCGACCGCAGGTTCGTCGCGAGCTGGATGTCGATCTTCTTGGCGGTGAGCGCGTCGACGAGCTCTCCCATGCCGGTCCCGGCGTTGTTGACGAGCACGTCGAGGCGTCCGTAAGCCTTCTCATGGGCCGCGACGACCGCTGCGATCGCGTCCTCGTCGGCGAGGCTGCCGGCGATCTCCTGGACCGTGTGTCCCTTCGCCCGCAGCCCGTCGGCCGCCGCCGTGAGCTTCTCGGGGCGACGCGCGGCGAGCGTCAGCGAGTACCCCTCCTCGCCGAGCATGTCCGCGATCGCGAGTCCGATCCCGCTCGAGGCTCCGGTGACGATGGCGGCGCGTTGCGGCATGGCGAATCTTCCTCCCGATTGGCGTGGCGACGGCGCGAGTCAATCAGACGGGCCCGCGCCTCGCCCGGCGACCACGCGCCGTCCTCCTCATGTCGACTCAAGTGACCGCTGCGGCGTCCGAAGAACGGGCCAAGAACCCTTCGTCCGGAAAGGCCCCTGCCGCCGTGCATTCCCCGACCGCCTCGCATCAAGATCTCCTTCCCGACGGCCTCCACGAGGCGCGCTTCGCCACGCTCGCACGCTACGTCGGGCTCAACGCGGGTCATGTCGACTCCATGCGCGCCCTCGCGACGCAGCATCCCATCGACGCCGAGGCGATCGCGGAGAGCTTCTACGACCACGTCCTGCGCCAGCCGGACCTGCGGGACATCATCGAGCGCAACTCGTCGGTCGACCGACTCCGCGCCACGCTCATCCAGTACGTCGGGACGCTCTTCGCGGGCCGCTACGACGACGGGATCGCCGAGGGCCGCGCGCAGATCGGCCTCGTCCACGACCGGATCCGCCTCCCGCTCGGCGCCTACCTGGGCGCGTTCGTGCAGATCGACTCCGTCGTCGTGCGCACTCTGTGCGAGACGATGGGCGACAACCCGGAGGCGCTTGCCGACGCGCTCCTCGCCTGGCGCCGGGTCACCCAGACCGATCAGGCGATCGTCGCCCAGAGCTTCATCGACGCCCGCGACGAGCGTCTCGCCAGCCTGATGGAGTCGCTCACCGCCACGAGCGAGGAGGTCGCCGCCCAGACCGAGGAGGCCACCGCCACCGTGCGCGAGACCGTGAGCGAGGCCGAGGCGGGCTCCGCCGCCGTCGCGGCGACCGCCGACGCCGTCGACGGTCTGCGCAGCGCGGTCGCGACCGTCGACGAGCAGCTCGGGATCCTCCGCGGCCAGATCGAGGGCATCGGGTCGATCGTCAAGGAGATCGGCGAGATCTCCGAGCTCACGAAGCTCCTGTCGCTCAACGCCCGCATCGAGGCCGCCCGCGCCGGCGACCACGGCCGTGGCTTCGCCGTCGTCGCCGAGGAGGTCCGCCGCCTCGCCGAGCGCACCGAGGACTCTCTGCGCACGATCGCGTCCCACAACCAGGGCTCGACGACGTCGATCAGCGAGGTCGCCAAGGCCCTCGAGCTCGCGCAGTCCCAGGTCGCCACGGTCGACGACGGGGCCGAGCGTTCGCGCCAGAGCTTCGACAAGGCCGCCTCGGCCGTCAACGAGATCAGCGGCATGATCGCCGAGATCAACGGCGGCATGGAGGGCATCGTCGCCCAGGCCACCCGCGACAACGTCGCGCTCGGCTAGCTCGCACGCGGCCGCACACCCCCGCAGCGCGCGCGTCCCGGACCCCCGGGACGCGTCGCGCTTCAGCTACCGTCCCGGCTCGCGGGCCGGTAGCTCAATGGTCAGAGCAGCGGACTCATAATCCGTCGGATCCAGGTTCGAGTCCTGGCCGGCCCATCGGGCTCGACGTCGAAGCCGCTCCCCCTCAGCGCCTGGGGGTGAGCATCGGGTCGACACCCGCTGCGGCGGGCGCGAGGATCCGCTCGGCGACGACGCGGTCGCGGACGCGAAGGAAGCCGTCGGGGTCCGCGGCGGACGGTGACCTCCTTCTGCTACGACGGGTGCAACGTGATGTCGAGGTCGTCGCGCGCGCTGCCCCGCGAGAGCGCGACCGGGACACGGTCCCTCGCCAGCAGCCTGTGGCGGTACCGGGTCTCGTGGACGGCGGCGAACAGCTGAGCCGCGCACCTGGCGTGCGCCGACCGGGCCTGCCAGCATGCGCCCCATGATCGACCCGACCCGCGACACCGTCCGCACCTTCATGCAGGAGGACGACGGCGCTCCGATCGTCATGCTCAACCTGCTGCGCTTCGCGCCCGACGGCGGGGAGGAGGGCTACGCGCGCTATGTCGCGCACTTCACCCCTCACGCCGAATCTGTCGGGGCCGAGGTCCTCTACCTCGGCCGGGGCGGCTCCCCGCTCGTCGCCGAGGCGGGGCAGGAGTGGGACGCGGTGCTGCTCGTGCGCTACCCGTCGCGGCAGGCGTTCATGGACATGGTGCGCGATCCGGACTACGCGGCCGGTGTCCAGCTCCGCAGCGGGTCGCTCGTCGAGGCCGTCCTCCAGCCGACCGTCGCCTGGTCGCCGGCCGCCGAGGCCAGCGAGCGCTCCGGCTGATCCGCACGTGCACGCCGGAGCGGGCACGGGACGGGTCACCGACCGAGCGGCCGTCAGGGACGGACCTCCTTCGCGTCCTGCTCGCCGCGGATCCGCGCCTTCTCGTATCCGGTGAACTGGATCGAGAGCTGGCCGCCGCCCTGGGCGGCCGCTGGCGGGAGCTTCTCGGTGAGCGACCAGCGGCCGCTCGAGATGCGGGCGCGCAGCGGCAGGCTCGCGAGCGTGCCGTCGGCGGCCACGTAGTTCATCCGCACGCGCACGACGCCGCGGGCACGGCTGGAGATCGTGCCCGACACCCGCAGCGAGCCGTCCTTGATCTCGGCGACCTTGCGGACGAGCCGTGCCTTCCCGGAGGCGGCCCGCAGCCGCACCGTGTCCTTACGCACGTCGTCGTCACCGCCGTAGGTGATCTCGACGATGCCCGTCGACCGGCGGCGCTGCGCGCCGGTGAGCGTGCGCCGGAACTTCACCGTCCCGTCCTGGACCGGCGCGGAGAACGTGATGGTGCGCCCGCCCGAGGTGTACCTCACGTCGACCTCGCCGCTCGCGCGCTTCGTGAGGCGGGCGAGCACGTCGAGCCGCCCCCGGGAGACGCCCGCGCGCTCGACCTGCACCTTCGCGGGGGTCTTCGCCGCCTCCGCGGCGGAGCCCGACGAGCCGGCGTCGCCGGCGCCCCCGCTGTCACCGGCGCCGCCGCTGTTGCCGGCCCCTCCGCTGCCGCCGGCGTTTCCGGCCGCGCCCTGCTGTGTCTCGTCGCCCAGACCGTCGCCGTTGGCGTCCGGCTCCACGGTCCCCTGGAAGAGCACGGCGAACCCCGTCTGGCCGCGCTGGTCGACGCGGTTCTGGCCGGGCGCGAGCCCGGGGTACCAGGCGCCGCTCGAGAAGTTGCCCGGCGCCGAGTCCTCGGACCCCGTGAAGAACAGGGGGATCTGCGCCTGCGGCGTCACCGGCGTGAGCGCGAGGATCTGCTGGGCGACGAGGTTGTTCACGTCGCGGGTGAAGCGGTTGACGTAGGGGAGTCGCAGCGGGATCGTGCTGATCGCGTTCGCTGGGGGCGTGAAGATCGGGCTCTCCGAGATGCCCTGGCAGCAGAACGTGCCTGTGCCGTCGGTCTTGGTGACGTCCCGCAGCAACTGGATGATCGAGAACCGCATCGGGCCCGTGGTCGCGCCCATCCGGATGCGCGCGCTCGTCACGACGCCGGGCCCGTCCGCCGGGATGAGGTGCGTCTGCGGGTCGCCGAGAGCCCCGATCCGGCCGCCCGTGTACCACGTGCACGACGGGGTCCCCGACGCCGCGACGACGCCGAGGCCCGCCACCTGCCCGCAGGTGAGGCCGAAGTTCGGGGCGAGGTTCGCGATGTCCGGCCCGAAGGTCACGGCCCCATGGGCACCGGACGCAGGCAGTGCCGAGATCGCGGCACCGCAGAGCATCGCGGCGA
>JBFIDS010000339.1:0-4427 GCA_041603715.1 Paraconexibacter sp.
GGCGACGGCGGGCCCCTCGTCGGCTCGGGCGCTGACCGTCGGGCGGCCGTCTCGGTCGCCCGAACGCGTGCTCAGGACCCTTGCACCGAGCTGCCGAGTGTCTGCGGGAGCGCCTCGCGCCCATCGATCCCGAGCTTGCGGTACGTGCTGCTGAGGTGCAGCTCGACCGTCTTGAGGGAGACGTACAGCGCTTGGGCGATCGCCTTGTTCGTGAGCCCGCTCGCCGCCATGCGGGCGACGCGTGCCTCGCTCGCGGTGAGGGCGTCGACCCCGGACACGACAAGACGACGCGGCCGCGCGCCGGTCGCCCGCAGCTCGTCGTGGGCGCGGGCGGCGAGTGGCCGCGCCCCGCAACGGTGTGCGAGGTCGAGCCCCTCACGGAGGTGCGGACGCGCGTCGGCACGCCGGTTCGCACGCCGCAGCGACGCTCCGAGATCGATGAGCGCCCGCGCCCGGTCGAGCGGCTCGGCTCCGTCCCCGAGCAGCTCCGCCGCCTCCCGGAGGTCGTCGATCCCGCTCTGACCACCGCGGATGAGGCCGCGGGCCCGCAGTGCGACCGCGACGGGTCGCGGTGCTCCGAATGCTCGCGCACGTTCGAGGTCGTCGCCGGCGAGGGTGAGGGCGTCGTCCTCGTCGCCCAGCGTTGCGAGCACGAGCGCCGCTTCCGTACGCCACGACGACAGGGCGGGCGAGACGAGTCCCCACCGTTCGTGCCGCGCCCCCGCCGCGAGCAGGTCGCGACGCGCGCCCTCGAGGTCGCCCGTCGCGGCCCGGAGCCGGCCTCGACGCTCGAGGAGCATCCCGGCGACCCCGACGTCCGTGAGCTCGCCGTCCAGGCCGGCCTCCCGGAGTCCAGCCGTCGCCTCGTCGAACGATCCACGCTCGAGGAGCGCGTCCACGAGAAACGCGTGGTTCGCCATGACCGACAGGCGCATCGGTGCTGGGGTCGTCTCGGTGGCGAAGCGCCCGTGGGCCTCGGCGTCGACAACGGCGCCACGGCGCAGCCGCAGATGGCTGAGGATGCAGGAGGAGAAGGCGACCCCGCCCATGATCCCGCGGTCGCGATGACGAACGAGCAGCGCGTTCGCGTGCTCCTCCGCGCGGGTGATCTCGCCACACGCCGCCAGGGCGAGGAAGAGGGCGACCGTCGCGAATGCGAGCGGCGGTTGCTCCTCGAAGAACCGGCCATCGGCCAGGGCGCCCTCGGCGAGAGCGCGCGTCGCGTCGACCGTGGTGCCCACCTTCGCTGCCTCGAACGCTTGAGCCGCCAGCCGGGCTCGGCGTGCCGGCGTGTCTCCCGGGGGGAGGTGCGTGGGCGGAGGGAGGTTCGCGCGGCGGTCCTCAGCGGGCCCGTCGGCGAACGTGATGCTCCCGGCGAGGTCGGCGGCCAGCACCTCGGCGAGGTCAGGGGCCTCGTCCGCCAGGGCCGCTGACCCCTCGGCGAGGAGTGCGACCGATGCCTGGGGCGCGCCGCTCGCGCCGAGGAACCCGGCGAGCATCCGCCGCGCCGCGACTCCGGTCACGGGAGCCGCCCGCGCGACGCCGTCACTGAGGTGCGAGATCGCCGTCTCCCGCCACGCGAGCGCCTGAGCGATTCCGAGCTCGGCGGTGACGGCGCCGAGTTCGTCCTCGGGAGGCGGCTCGGCGAGCGCGCGTGTGAGGTATGCGTCGGCGGTCTCGGGTGCGCCCCGCGAGAGCGCCTCGTGTGCGGCCGCCCGCAGGGCGGCGACGGCAGCCGGATCCCCGTCGGGCTCGACTTGGAGGAACTGCGCGGCGATGCGCTCGGGTGCCGCGTGGCGGTCCAGCAGGATCCGCGCGGCGGCCCGGTGCTGGACCGCGCGAGCCTGCTGGCCGATGTCCAGGTGGATCGCGGTGCGGACGATCGGGTGCACGAACGCGGGCCGGACGTCGCCTGTGACGATGTCCGCCTCGACGAGTGCATCGACCGCGGCCGCGGCGGATGTCCCGTCGATCCCGGCGAGCGCCGCCGCCTCTGCGAGCGAGCACCCGTCGCCGAGGATCGTGATCGCGCGGGCGGTGGCGGTCGCCGATCGCCCCAGACGTGCGATCCGAATCGCGAGATCCTGGGTGAGGGCCCGAGGCGAAACGCGTGCGACTTCGTGTGGCGACGGCTCAGAGCCGAGCCCGTGGATCAGCTGACGCAGGTAGAAGGGGTTCCCGCCGACGGTCTGCCACGCCGTCTGCCGGAGCGAGCGGGCGATCGATACGTCGAAGCTCACGGCGAGGATCTGTTCGACCGCGTCGGCGGACAGCGGTGACAGCTCGATGGCATCGGACGCTGTGGCGGCGAGCCGGTCGACGAGATCGGCGTGCGCCGACGGCTCCCCGGTGCGCCGGGCGAGAACGATGCTCGCCCGGGTTTCGGCCAGCCGCTGGGCGAGGAACGCGAGGAAGCGCAGGGACGCCTCGTCGGCCCAGTGGATGTCGTCGATCAAGGCGACGACCGGGTTGCGTTCCGCGAGTCCCGCGATCACCCAGTAGAGGGCGTGCAGTGTCGGGAATCCGGGATCGGCGCCCTGGCCGCCGGGCGGGCCGGCGTCGTCGACACCGAGGACGGGGGCGCCGAGGCGCGCCGCGCCGGAGAAGAGGTCCTCTCGTTCCGCCGCGTCCATCCGTCGCACGGTCGGCTCGAGCATCTGCCGCACGACACCGAAGGCGAAGGCCTGCTCGAGCTCGGCGGCGCGCGCGTGGAGGACCGTCGCACCGTGCTCCACCGCCACCGCGCGGGTGGACTCCAGGAGTGCCGTCTTCCCGAGGCCGGCGGGCGCCTCGACGATGACCACTCGTCCCGCCCCGAGCATGGACGCGCGAACCGCCTCGTCGAGTCTCCTCCGTTCGTCGCCTCGCTCGAGGACGTCCACGCTACCCCGCTGCCGCCACTGACTCTGACCGTGCGCCTGCCCCGCATCATAACCCCGGAACCACGGGGTCCGTCGAAAAGACCAGGGTCGGACCCCGATGCGAAACACCGCGTCGCCGAACTAGCGTGCGACCCATGTCCGGGTGTCATCTCACCGTCGAGTTCGACATCGGGGACGGTCCGGTCCGCGGGGTCGTCCTCGGTGATCCTCCGCGGACGTTCACCGGCTGGATGGAGCTCATCGGACTGTTCGTGGATCTCGAGGCCGATGCGTCGGGGTTGCCTGCCCAGGTCGCGGAGCCCCCTCGGACCTCCGAGGAGCGGGGGCGCGCATCGTGAGGCGTTCGAGCCCCCTCCTCCAGCGGTGGCCGCAGCAGGACGGCCTCCTCGAGAACCTCACGGCCCGTGAGCGTGAGATCCTCGCGCTCATGTCGAAGGGCTATACGAACGCGGCGATCGCGCAGGAGCTCTGGCTCAGTCCCAAGACCGTCGAATCCCACATTCGCTCGATCTTCTCGAAGCTGGAGGTGGACGCCGACGGTGACGGTCATCGCCGCGTTCGCGCGGTGCTCGCGTATCTCGCAGACGGGGACGGGGACGGGGACGGCGCGGCGGTCGTCGACGCCGTGCGCGCCCGCTGAACCGGCCGCCGGCGTGCGGCGACGGCGTCGCCGCACGCCAACCGGATTGCCGCGCGGACCGAGACCGGGTGGGTGTCCACCCCGAGTGCTCGGTGGATGGGCCGCGGTAGCCTCGCGCGGCCGCGCATGCGCTCCGTCGACGATCTCCGCTTTCCCGGCCAGTGGCGCCGCTACCAGCAGCTCGCCTTCGAGGCGTTCGACGGCGACGTTCGGGCGGGACGTCATCGCACGCACCTCGTCGCGCCGCCGGGGTCGGGGAAGACCGTCATCGGAGTGGACCTCGTCCGCCGTCTCGGCCGCCCCGCACTCGTCCTCGCGCCCAACCAGGCGGTGCAGGCCCAGTGGGTGGCGGCGATCACCGCGTGTGGGGGCGAGACGCTCGTCACGACACAGGCCGATGCCGCGGCCGGGGTACCGCTGGCGGTCCTCACCTACCAGTCGCTCTGTCGCCTCGACGACCCGGGCGCGGCGCTGCGCGAGGTCGCCGAGCACCGCTGGGCCGTCGAGCGTGCGCAGGCGAGCCGGCGCACGCCCGAGGACGTCGCCCGCGAGGCTGCGACGTGGAGCGGCGAGGCCGCCCGGCGCCGTAGCGGGCAGGTCTCCCGGATCCTCGCGGCGGTCAAGCGCGAGGTCGCCCGCGGCGAGCACCCCGAGATCGAGCTCGCCGATCTCCTCGACCGGGGCGCGCGCGAGCGCATCGAGGCGCTGCGCCACGCCGGGACGGGGACGGTCGTGCTCGACGAGTGCCACCATCTCGCGTCCCTGTGGGGGTACGTGGTCCGGGCGGTCGTCGCCGAGCTCGGTGCTCGCGGGGACATCCACGTGGTCGGGCTCACGGCCACCCCACCCGAGGAGCTGACCGCGACGGAGACCGAGCTCTACGACGCGCTGCTCGGGCCCGTCGA
>JBFIDS010000340.1:0-4424 GCA_041603715.1 Paraconexibacter sp.
ACGGCGGTCCTGCCCGGAGAGACGGGCCTCGCGCCGGCCGCCGCGCCCGCCCTCGCCGCGCGAACGACGCCCCTGCGCGCGGCGTCGCTCGCCGGGCTGCTCCGCGCTCCCGACGCGGTCGTCCTCGCGGCGGTCTGCGCTGCCCTCGCGCCCGAGGGCGCCGTCGTCCCGGTGGCGGGGGCCGTCGTGCATCCCGCCGACGGCCGCAGCGCCGCCGCGCGCGGGGTCTGGAAGTACGGCGCGGACCCCGAGGTGTCGATCGTGATCCCGACGCTCGACGCGGCGGGCGAACGGGCCCGGGCCTGCGTGCGCGCGCTCCAGGCGCACACCGACGCGGCCCACGAGATCGTCATCGTCGACAACGGCGCGCCGCCCCAGGGCTTCACCGCGCCGGTCAACTCGGGGATCCGTGCGGCCCGGGGGCGCTACGTCGTCGTCTGCAACGACGACGTCGAGGTGCTCCCCGGCTGGTGGCCGCCGCTGCGCGCGGCGCTCGCCGATCCCGATGTCGGGGCCGAGGTCGTCTTCCCGCTCACGGTCGACGGGGCGATGCGCGAGGACTTCGCCGCGTGGTGCTTCGCGATGCGGTCCTCGACGGTCGAACGCTTCGGCGTCGCCCCCGGCGAGTTCTTCGATCCGACGTTGCGCGTGTGGTTCCAGGACACCGATCTGCTCGTCCGGCTGCGGGCCGCCGGCGTCCCGCCGCTGCTCGTCGGCGAGAGCCGGGTACGCCACGGGCTCAGCGAGACCGTGGGCACGGCGGACCCCGCCCTGCGCGCCTGGATCGACGCCCAGATCGTGCGCGACCGCGCGCGCTTCTCGGCTCAGTACGGCGACGGCGTGCCCGGCGCGGCACGCTGAGCGTCCAGAGGCGTCCAGACGGCCACCCGCGCCGCTCAAGTCGCAAGGGGGCGCGCCGACAACTCCGTCTGCAAGGAGCACCAGGGAGGTGCTCCGGGACAACATCAAACCCACATCTTCACGGAAGGAAGATCGCGATGTCCCTTCGCATTCAGAACAACGTCGACGCCCTGCAGTCCTGGAACAAGCTGAACAACAGCACCCAGGCGGTGTCGAAGAGCATGGAGCGCCTGAGCTCCGGCTACCGCATCAACCGCGCGGCCGATGACGCCGCCGGCCTCGGGATCAGCGAGAAGATGCGCGGGCAGATCCGCGGTCTCGCGCAGGCCCAGCGCAACATCCAGGACGGTGTCTCCCTCGTGCAGACGGCGGAGGGCTCCCTGGACGAGGTCCACTCGATGCTCCAGCGTGTGCGGGAGCTCGCGGTGCAGTACAAGAACGGCTCGCTGTCCGCGGCCGGCCGGGAGTCCATCCAGACGGAGGTCAACCAGCTCGCGTCGGAGATCGAGCGCATCGGCGGGGCCGCCGAGTTCAACGGGATCAACCTGCTGAACGCGACGTCCTCGATCACGTTCCAGGTCGGTGCCAACGACGGCCAGACGATCTCGGTCTCCACCATCAGCCTCGGCTCGACGGTGGGCTCGACGTTCTCCTCGCTCACGCAGGCGGGAACGGCGGACATCTCCGAGATCGACGCGGCGATCACCGCGGTCAGCTCGGCCCGTGCCACGTTCGGCGCGGTCCAGAACCGTCTCGATCACGCTCTGGGAGCCGCGGCGACGGCGCAGGAGAACCTCGTGTCGGCCGAGTCGCGGATCCGCGACGTCGACATGGCGGAGGAGATGGTCAAGTTCACGAAGAACCAGATCCTCACGCAGGCCGGCACGGCGATGCTCGCGCAGGCCAACCAGGCGCCTCAGGGCGTCCTCAGCCTCCTGCGGTAGGGGTGCCGCAGGATCCGGTCCCGGTTGGGGTCCGGACCGGATGGATCCGAAGGGCGGTCACTCGTGGCCGCCCTTCGGGCGTTCCGGGATGCGGGCTCAGGAGGCGTCCCCGGCGGTCGCCGGCTCGTCGCCGGGCTCCGGCTCCCCTTCGGTGTCCGGGGCCTCGTCCGGGTCCTCGGGCGCGGGTGGGTCCGGGGCGATGCCGGGCTGATCGTCGTCGGCGCCCTCACCGTCGCCCCCGTCTCGTGCGGGGTGCGCGAACGGCTCGACGTGCTCGACCTTCGGCAGCGTGTAGTGGTGGTCGTCCAGTGACATGGCTCACACATGCCCGGGGGCACGCACGGTGAACCGCGGTCGCGGAGACGGCGGACGGATCTGCGACTGGCCCGGCGGGGCGACGGGTAGTGGTGCCGCGTGACCAGCGAGACGGAGAACGCCACGGACCGCGAGACCTCGGCGCGGGGCCGTCCGTCGCGCGACCCGGACTCCCCCGCCGACCTGCGGCCCGCTTCGCGGCGGGCGATCCTCGGCCGGACGTGGCGCGAGTTCCGCGAGGACGACGCGACCGACTGGGCGGCCGCGCTCACCTACTACGCGATCCTCTCGATCTTCCCCGCGCTGCTCGTGCTCGTCGCGCTCGTCGGGCTCGCCGGCCGCGAGACCACGGACACGGTCATCGAAAACCTCCAGGCCGTCACGCCGGGGCCGGGCCAGGAGATCGTCACCTCCGCGGTCGAGAACCTCCAGGGCGGCTCCGGGACGGCGACAGGCGTGCTCATCGGCAGCATCGCTGCCGCGCTGTGGTCGGCGTCGGGCTACGTCGGCGCGTTCTCGCGGGCGGCGAACGCGATCTGGGAGGTCGAGGAGGGCCGCCCGTTCTACAAGCTGCGCCCCCAGCAGCTCGCGGTCACCGCCGTCCTCCTCACGCTCCTCTCGGTGTCGGCGATCGCGGTCGTCCTCACCGGCGGCATCGCCGAGCAGGCCGGCAACGTCGTCGGTGTCGGATCGACGGCGGTGGACGTGTGGGACATCGCGAAGTGGCCGGTGCTCGTCGTGGTCGTCTCAGTGATGCTCGCGATCCTCTACTGGGCGGCGCCGAACGCCCGGCAGCCGGGCATCCAGTGGGTGAGTCCGGGAGGCGTCGTCGGGGTGATCCTGTGGATCGTCGTCTCTGCGCTCTTCTCGCTCTACGTGGCGAATTTCGCGAGCTACAACGAGACGTACGGCACGCTTGGTGGCGTCGTCGCCTTCCTCGTCTGGCTCTGGCTCACCAACCTCGCGATCCTCTTCGGCGCCGAGGTGAATGCGGAGGTCACCCGCGCCCGTGAGATCGAGCGGGGCCAGCCGGAGGACGTCGAGCCGATCACCGAGCCCCGCGAGACGAAGGGGTTCTCGGAGGCCGAGAAGGAGCGCATGCGCGCGCGGCGCACCCCGGGCGCCTGAACGACGTCGGGCGGGGCGCCCCGGCCACCCGCGGGCGCCGGCGCCCTCAAGCACGGCGCGTCCGGGCCGATGACCAGGGTCGGTGAGTGTCGAGGCCGTCATCGCACGCGTCGCGGAGATCCAGCAGATCGCGGCCCCCCGTCCCGTGGCCCGGACGGGTGCCGCCTCCTTCGCGTCGCAGCTCTCCGGCGCCGTCGGCGTGCCGGGCGCCCTCGGGGCGCCACAGGGGTCCGCCGCGAGCTTCGTCCCGGGGCTCGTGCCCACGATCGCCGTCGGCACGCCCGGATCGGTCGCGGGCGTCGCGTCCCCCGGTGCGGTCGCCGGCTCGCGCGGGGCCGCGATCGTCGCGGCCGCCGCGGGTGAGGTCGGCGTCACCGAGCAGCCGAAGGGGTCCAACGACTCGCCGCGCATCGCCCAGTACCGCGCCGCGATGCCCGCCAACCCCGGGGTCGGTCCCTGGTGCGCCTACTTCACGAGCTGGGTCGGCCAGCAGGCCGGGGTGCCTCTCGGCGAGCAGGGCCAGGGCTTCGCGTCCGTCGACGCCGTCTACGCGTGGGCACAGCGCACCGGGCGGGCGGTCCCCAACGGCCAGGTCGCCCCGGCGCGCCCGCAGCCCGGCGACCTCATCGTGTGGGACGAGCACATCGGCGTCGTCGAGTCGGTGGCCCCGGACGGCACCGTCCACACGATCGAGGGCAACTCGTCGGATGCCGTCACGCGCCGCACCCACTCGCCGGGCAGCGCGCTCGGCTACGTGCGGCTCGCGTAGCCCCCCGCTCGTCACGCCCGCATTGAGTTCCGCCCGGAGCCGCAGTAGCGTCGGCGCTCGTGTTCCGCCTCATGTTCTCCTGGCCGCAGCTCCTCGTCCGTGCGCTCGACGACTTCCACCATCTCGTGCGGACGCTGAAGAAGATGGAGGACGTCGGGCGGATCTCGAAGGACATCCGCGACCTCAACCGACGCCTCGCGTCCGTCGAGCTCGTCCTGCGCGACATCGCGAAGCCCGCGCGCACGACGGACACGATCATGCGCGCGATGCCGGGGTCGAAGGCGGTCGCGGCCCGAGCGAAGGCCAACCGCGACCGGGCGAAGGCTGCCCGTCCGGCGAAGCCGCCCAAGCCCGACGTGGGCGCCTGAGCGCGACGGGCCGCAGGGCCGGAGCCGGCGCGACGACCC
>JBFIDS010000341.1:0-4397 GCA_041603715.1 Paraconexibacter sp.
GAGCCTATCCGCGCCGCCGGTCCCCGCGCCCGAGCGGCGCGGGGAGCGGGGACCGGCGAGCCGTCCTACTTCGGCGCCATCCGCAGCGAGCCGTCGAGGCGGATCGTCTCCCCGTTGAGCATCGCGTTCTCGACGACGTGCGCGGCGAGCTGCGCGTACTCGGCGGGGTCGCCCAGCCGCGACGGAAAGGGGACGGCCGCGCCGAGCGCCTGGCGGGCGGGCTCGGGGAGCGACGCGAGGAGCGGCGTGTCGAAGAGCCCCGGCGCGATCGTCACGACGCGCACGCCGTAGGGGGACAGGTCGCGTGCGGCGGGAAGGGTCATCCCGACAACGCCGCCCTTCGAGGCCGCGTAGGCGATCTGGCCGATCTGCCCGTCGAAGGCCGCGATCGACGCGGTGTTGATGAGCACGCCACGCTCGCCGCCCTCGTTGGGCTCGTTGTCGATCATCGCGCTCGCGGCGAAGCGCAGCACGTTGAAGGTGCCGATGAGGTTGATCTTGAGGATCATCTCGTAGGGCCCGAGCGGGTGCGGTCCCTTGGAGCCCGCGACCTTCACCGCGATGCCGGTCCCGGCGCACGTGACCGCGACGCGCAGGCCGCCCTCGGCCTCCGCGGCCTTCTTCACGGCGGCCTCGACCTGCGTCTCGTCGGTCACGTCGCAGGCGACGAACTCCGCGTGGAGCTCCTCGGCGAGCGCCTTGCCCTTCTCCTCGTTGATGTCGGCGATCGTCACGTTCGCGCCCTGCGCGGTGAGCCGCCGCACGGTCGCCTCGCCGAGCCCGGAGGCTCCGCCGACGACGAGCGCGCCACTTCCCTTGATGTCCATGGCGGCGACCCTAGCCGTGCGCGAGCGTGCGCGACCCCCGGGCGGGGGACACGGCCCCCCGGACGGGGTCCGGAGATCCGCCGGGCGGGGGAGGGGCGCTCGGCGCCCACCCCGGGCCGCCCGGAGCTCAGGCCGGCCGCGGCCGCGCGAGCGTGAGCGCGAAGAGCTCGTCGGCGTCCGTGTAGAGCTCGACGAGCTCGAGGCCCGAGGCGGCGAGATCGCCGGCGAGCCTCTCGCGCGTGAACTTCGCGCTGATCTCCGTGCGCATCTCCTCGCCCGCCGCGAACTCGACCCGCAGGTCGAGCGCGCCGACGCGGACCGTCTGCGCCTCCTGGGCCCGTAGGCGCATCTCGATCCACTCGCGGTCGGTGTCGAAGACCGCGACGTGATCGAACGCCTCCGGGACGAAGTCGGCGTCGAGCTCGCGGTTGATGACGCGCAGCACGTTGCGGTTGAACTCCGCGGTGACCCCGGCGGCGTCGTCGTAGGCGGCCTGGATGACGGCGGGGTCCTTGACGAGATCGGTGCCGAGGAGCAGGTGGTCCTCGGCCGCCATCTGCTTGGCGACGGCGCGCAGGAAGCGGCGGCGTGAGCCCGGCGGGAAGTTCCCGATGGTCCCACCGAGGAAGGCCCAGACCCGCGGGCCGTCGGGGGCGGGCACGTGGACGAGGTGGCGCTCGAAGTCCCCGACGATCCCGTGGACGCGCAGGCCGGCGTGGATCTCGACGAGGTCGGCGGCGACGTCGCGCACCATGCCCTCCGTCACGTCGATCGGCACGTAGCGGTCGAGGGTTCCCGCGTCGTCCATCGCCTGGAGCAGGATCCGGGTCTTCGCCGCGGTGCCGGATCCGAGCTCGACGAGCTCGGACGCGCCGGTGCGCTCGACGATGTCAGCGCTGCGCGCCTGGAGGATCGCGCGCTCGGTGCGGGTCGGGTAGTACTCGGGCTGGTCGCAGATCCGATCGAAGAGGTCCGCTCCGACCGCGTCGTAGAAGTGCTTGGGCGGCAGTTCCTTGGACGGACGCGTGAGCCCGTCGAGCACGTCGTCGGCGAGTGTCCGTTCCTCCCCCTCGGCGAGGTAGGTGCGCACGACGGCGCGTTCGAGGTCGAGCAGCGGTTCCATGTCAGTGGTCCTCGGTGTCGCTCGCCAGGCGGACGCCGGCGAAGATCTGCCTGCGCTCGCGCAGGTCCCAGTTGCGGAACGTCGCGGTCGCGACGCGCGGATGCGCTGCCCAGGAGCCGCCGCGCAACACGCGGTAGCCCCGGTCGAAGAAGACCTCGGAGTACTCGGGGTAGGGATGCGCGGCGAAGCCCGGGTAGCCGGTGAACTCGGTGCCCGTCCACTCCCAGGCGATCCCGGTCCCGGCGATCGGGTCCTGCTCCCAGGTCGCCGCCCTCTCCCACTCCGCCTCGGTCGGCAGGCGGGCCCCGTGTGCGCGGGCGAAGGCGTCGGCCTCGAACCAGGAGACGTGGCACACCGGTGCGTCCGCGTGCCCCTCCCGGATCGCCGTGTGGCCCTCGATGTCCTCGTCCTGCTTCCAGGCCCAGCCCTCGTCCGACCACCACTCGCGGCGCTCGTAGCCGCCGCCCTCGGTGAACGTCATCCAGCTGCCGTTCGTCACCGGGTGGCGCGCGATGCGGAAGGCGGGGACGTCGACGCGGTGGCGCGGCCGCTCGTTGTCGTAGGCGAAGACGTCGTCGCCGGCGCCGAGCTCGTGGGTTCCGGCGGGCACCTCGATCCACCCGGCATCCCCGAGCGCGGGCGGTTCCGGGAGACCGGGCGGGAGGAGCGCGGCGTGGCGCATCGCCTGGAGCATCGTCTCGGTGTGCTGCAGCTCGTGCTGCAGGACCATCTCGTGCAGGGTGCCGTCGCCGACACCCTGCTCGGCGATGACGTCGAGCGCACGCCCGCGGACGGCGTCCATCTCGGCGACCGCCTCCTCGTATCCGAGGATCTGGATGTCCCCGCGCACCGCCCGCGGCGTCTCGAACGCGTCGTAGAGCGCGGCGAGATCGGGGCGGCGGAGGGGCAGCCCTCCGTGACGGTGGACGAGCCACAGGTCCTCGTAGGCGGCGATGTGGCCGAGATCCCACGCAAGCGGGGACAGGATCGGGTCGATCTGCCGCTCCATGTCCTCCGTGGAAAGGTGCGCGACGAGCCCGAGCGTGCGCTCGCGGACGGCCGCGAGGTCGGCGGCGACCGTCTCGGGGGTCGCCGGGCCGTGGCGCAGGGGGACTGTGGGGCTCGAGGCGAGGGGCACAGGCTTCGCGGGCGGGTCTTCCCGCTTGGCGTCAACCCTACGCACTCGGCCCACCCGGCCGTGAAAACGGGCGCGGATGAGCACTCTGCCGGGCGCGTTGCGGGCCGTCCCTGGCCCCGCGGCGTCGGCCGGCCCCCGTCAGGACGCGAGCGTCAGGCGATCCGGGTCGTCGGGGTCGATCCTCACGTCGATCCGGCGACCCGGCTTGTAGCGCTTCGCGTGGCGGGCGCCCCAGATGTGCTCATAGACGACGCGGCGCGTCCCGCCGTCGTCGTCGACGTCGAGCACGAGGTCGATCACCGGGATCGGGCCGAGCATCCGGCCCGTCTCCGTCCGGGAGACGACCGTCGCGGTCGCGGGGCGTCCGGTCTCCGTCAGCCTCGTCGCCTCGGCCATCCGGCGGTCCTGCTCGGCCTTGTCGTCGCCCTCGACCGCGCCGCGACCCATCGCCTTCAGCTGGGCCTCGCCCTCGACCCGGGCCTGCTCGAACTCCGCTGCCTCGCGCTCGCGGCGCTCGGTGTCGAGCGCGTCCACCTCCGCGACCTCGTCGCCGCGGACACGGCCGGCGAGCGGGTTGAGCACGCGCTCCACCGCGTGGCTCACGACGTTCTCGCGCTTGGCGAGCTCCCGGTCGATCCTCCCCTTGCGCTCCCAGGCGGGGACGTGCGCGTCGTAGGCGGCGTCCCAGTCGATCCAGAGGCGCCCGGCGTCGTCGGGGTCGACGAAGCAGGGCGCGCCGACCTCCTTCATGAGCCCGTAGCTCGGGCGGACCCGGACCTTGTACCAGCGCTTCCCACCGCTGACGAACCCGCGTTGGAGCCACCCGGGCGCGGTCCGGCTCTTCTCGTCGAGCTCGTAGGGCTCCCGCCCCTCGACCTCGACCCGCCAGGTGACGTCGAGGTGGCAGGTGGTGACGAAGCCGTCACCACCGCCGTCCGGCCCGCCGCTCGTCGGCGGCTCACGGGCGACGTGCCGCAGCGGTGTCGCGTGCCCGGGGACCCACCCCTTCGGCGGCTTGCGCAGCGCCTTCGGTCCGAGCTGCCATCCCATGGAGCGACAGTACGCCGACCCGCGCGGTCCGTCCAGCCGAGCGCACCGGACGGCGGGGGTGATCCACCTCGTCATCGGTATGCGATGACGAGGTGGATCACCCCTACGAGCATTGTCGGCCGTACTCCGCGGTACGTTCACGCGGTGTTCACCTCCGAGGAGATCGCGCGACGACCACGCATCGCGCTCGCGCTCGTCGTCGCCGCGCCGACGGTCGCCGCCGCGGCGCCGATCGCGGATGCTGCGAAGAGCGCGACCC
>JBFIDS010000342.1:0-4395 GCA_041603715.1 Paraconexibacter sp.
GACGGCGGCGAGCGTGCACTGCGCCGCCCGCGTGCACCCTGAGGCCGCTCCCTCGCCACCGGTGAGGTACCAGCCTCCGTCGGCCGGCACCGTCCCGTCGAGCTTCACCCAGCGGTTGCGGTCCGCGGCGGTCGGGTTGCGCGGCACGAAGACGAGCGAGGAGTAGTTGTCCTGTCCGGCGATGTTCGTGTCGACCTCGATCGTGATGTTCGGGAACGCCGACACGGTGTCCATGCCGACGTTCACCCAGAACGACGCGGCGTCGAGGTCGGCGAGGGCGTCGCCGTGGAAGTCGATCTCGTTGCCGAAGGCGACCATAGAGCGCGAGTTGGCCACCGACATGTTGAGGCTGCCGGTGCCGAACGGGACGGCGGGCGTCTGGTTCGGCGGGCCGTCGGCGATGTTCTGCTCGGTGCCCGCCGGGCCGTTGCGCAGCTGAGCGGTGCCGGCCTCGAGGGTGTTGCGGTTGATCGTGCCCCAGTTGCCGGTCGAGATCGTCGGCCCCGGCGCGCCATCGGCTCCGTTCTGGCCGGCGGCTCCGTTCTGGCCGTTCGTGCCGTTCTGTCCGTCGGCTCCCTTGGGTCCGGCGGGTCCGGATGCACCGGGCGCGCCCGGCGCTCCGGGGGCACCGGGGGCGCCGACGACCGACTGGCCGCTCACGGACTGGGAATCGGCTCCTGCGCGGATGAGCCGCTGGGTGCCCGGGCTGAGCCGGTTCATGGTGATGACCCGCGGCCTGATGTCGCGGTTCTGGATCGAGCGGTCCTTGATGTCCTTGCTCGAGATGAGCGACGCAGCGGTGGCGCTGCCCGCGGCCGCGAAGACCACTGCCGCGATCGCGACGATCATGGACGGCGAGACGCGCCGACCCCTGAGGAACCTCATGTCGTACCCCTTGCTGATTCCGGCGTCCGCCCGCTGCGGACCCCTGAACGTGCGCTGTCGCTCAATCGGACACCCGTTCTGACGACATCCGCCACACGTGGCGCGTCTACGGTACCGAAAAATAGACTATCACGTGGGATAAAAGTGATCTGACGCTCCGTCAAGTCGTCGTCCGTGCCTGACATGCGTGAGGTGGCGCGCTTGTCGCTCGCGGGGGCCGCCCGCCGACGCGCGGAGGCGTCAGGCGTTCATGTGCCCGCCGTTCATGTGCCCGCCGCAACGACCGTGAGGTCGCCCTCCTCGAAGAACGCGCCTCCGGCGGTCGTGCAGTGGACGCCGACGCCGTAGGTTCCTGCGGGCCGCACGATCGCCCCCGTGAGCGCCATCGACATCGGCGTACTGGGCTCGAGCGCGATCGTGTGCAGCCGGCTCATCGCGGCGCCGGTGAAGGAACCCAGCGGCTCCTCGAGGACGAGCGAGCACCTCGCGATCGAGCTGCCACCGCTGCTCATGAGGGTCATCGCCGTGGTCGCGACGATCCGGCTCTCCGCCGTCGTCGTGATCGTCGTGCGCATCACCGCGCTGTCGACGGTGGTGTTCGCCGGCTCGACGTTGAACGGCCCGCTCGCGCTCGTCGCCGCCGAGGCCGTCCGTCCGGCCGGACCGGGGTCGCCTTTCGCGCCTTTCGCGCCTTTCGCGCCGGTCGCGCCGGTCGCGCCGGTCGCGCCCGCGGGACCCGCAGGGCCGGGCGGGCCCGTCGCGCCGCGCAGCTGCGCCGCGTCGAGGCCGTCGACCTTGTCGGCGTTGAGGTTCGCGACCAGTCCGCTGTTGTCCCCGACGCTGAACGGCACGTCGCCGTCGGTGACGAAGGCCGCCGCGGGGCCCGGCAGCAGGTTCACGTGTCGGGTGCACTCGTCCGTGGCGCGACGGCAGCCGTAGATCGCGGCCGGTCCCGAGCCCTTGTTCGACTGCCGCGTCGCGGCGTCCCCGTGGTCGGCGATGATCTGCGTCTCGCGGGTCGCGGTCCCGTTGCGCTGGCCCTCGCGCAGGACGTCCCCCGTCGCGGCGACGCCGAACGGGGCGGCGACGAGCGCGAGCCCGGCGCAGGCGAGGACCGCGGGGCGCAGCCGCCCGTCGGCGCGACCGGTTCGCCGGCGCCGCGGGGCGGCGACCTCCGGGGCGACACGCTCCCAGTCGATGAACGGGCCGTCGGGGTGACGGCGGCGGGACGGCTGGTCGGACGGCATGGGGCACTCCTCCTCGCGATCGACGGAAAAGTGCGCTGACGTCCCCCGGTGCGAGCCTAACCCAGCGGCCCGAGAAGTGCTACGGCTTGAGCAGTTCCAGGTCCGACCGCGTCATGAGGCGGATGAGGTCCTCGAAGTTCGTCTCCGGGACCCAGCCGAGATCGCGCTCGGCCTTGCCGGGGTCGCCGATGAGGAGATCGACCTCGGCGGGCCGCACGAACTGCGAGTCGATGCGCACGTACTTCTCCCAGTCCGGGATCCCGGCCTCGTCGAAGGCGACCTCGACGCACCGCTGCACGGTGTTGGTCTCGTTCGTCGCGATGACGTAGTCCTCGGCCTTGTCCTGCTGGAGCATCAGCCACATCGCGATGACGTAGTCCTTCGCGTAGCCCCAGTCGCGCTTGGCGTCGAGGTTGCCGAGCGCGAGTTCGTCGCGCAGGCCGTGCCGGATCGCCGCGGCGTGCCAGGTGATCTTGCGGGTGACGAACTCCAGCCCGCGACGGGGACTCTCGTGGTTGAAGAGGATCCCACTCGTCGCATGGAGCCCGTAGGACTCGCGGTAGTTCACCGTGATGTGGTGGCCGTAGGCCTTTGCGACGCCGTAGGGAGAGCGCGGGTAGAACGGCGTCTCCTCGGTCTGGGGGACCTCCTGGACCTTGCCGAACATCTCGCTGCTCGACGCCTGGTAGAAGCGCGCCTCGGGGCACACCTCGCGCATCGCCTCGAGCATGCGCGTCACGCCGACGCCGGTGAACTCCGCGGTGAGGGTCGGCTGGACCCAGGAGACCGCGACGAAGCTCATCGCCGCGAGGTTGTAGATCTCCTCCGGCTTGCTCGCGCGCAGCGTGTCGACGAGCGAACGCTGATCGAGCAGGTCCCCCTGGTGGAGCGTGATGCGGTCCTTGAGGTGCTCGATCCGCTCCATCTTCTCCGTGGAAGCGCGGCGGACCATGCCGTGCACGTCGTAGCCCTTGTCGAGGAGGAGCTCCGCCAGGTAGCTGCCGTCCTGGCCGGTGATTCCGGTGATGAGTGCGGATTTGGGCGCCATGTGGTCGGGAAGGCTATCCACCGGCGCCCGGGTCCCGACGAGCGGTGGCGGCGCGTGACGGTACGGTGCCGTCCCCGTGACCGACGATTCGACCCGCGGCGGAGCCTCCCCACCCGTCGACGTGCTCTCCGGCGACGATGTCGCGGGACGCGTCGTGCGCGGCGGTGCCGTCCGGCTCGTCGGCTTCATCGTCACGAACCTCGTCGCGACCGCGGCGACGATCGTCCTGCTGAGACACCTCGGCGTCGAGGACTTCGGCCGCTACGGCACCGTCCTGGCGCTGATGACGATCGTCAACGGGGTGACGGAGGCGGGGCTCAACCTCGTCGGCACCCGTGAGGTCGCGCTCGCCCCGCAGGGGGCCGCCCGCCGCGCGCTCACGGGCGCGATCCTCGGAATCCGCCTCGTCCTCACGATCCTCGGCGCGGCGGCGGCGAGCCTGTTCGCCGTTCTCGCCGGGTACGACGACGCGATGGTCGCGGGGACCGTGCTCGCCGGCATCGGGGTGATCGGGGTGGGCGCGCAGTCCGCCCTCGGCATCCCCGCGATCGTCGACCTGCGCAACACCGCGCTCAGCGTCGTGGAGATCGCCCGCGCCGTCGTGCTCGCCGTCGGGATCGCGGCGCTCGCCGTGGCGGGTGCGAGCCTCGTGCCGTTCCTCGCCCTGCAGGTCGCCGTCGGGTTCCTCGTCCTCGCGCTCTACCCGGTCATCTTCGGGCGCGCGATCCTCGTGCGGCCCCGCTACGACCGCGAGCAGTGGATCCGGGTCATGCGAGCGGCGCTGCCCGTCGCCATCGCCGGGGTGCTCGCCATCCTCTACCTGCGGATCGTCGTCGTCCTCGCGTCGGTGACCGTGGACGAGCGGGAGACCGGCCTCCTCGTGACGAGCGCCCGGATCGTCGAGGTCATCGCCGGCCTCCCGCTGATCCTCGTCGGCGTGATCCTTCCCGTCGCGACCGTCGCCGCCCGCGACAACGCCGACCGCTTGCGCTACATCGCGCAGCGGCTCGTCGAGGGTGGACTGATCCTCGGCACGCTCGCCGCGCTCGTGCTCGGGTTCGCCGCCGAGCCGCTCGTCGTCCTCCTCGGCGGCCGCGAGTACGAGGACGCGTCCGGCGTGCTCGCGATCCAGGGCGCCGTTCTCGTGACGATCTTCCTCATCCAGGCGTCGGTCGTCGTGCTCATCGCGACCCATCGCCAGCTCGACATCGCGAA
>JBFIDS010000343.1:0-4385 GCA_041603715.1 Paraconexibacter sp.
CGCCGTCGTGAAAGCTTTCAGTTCTTCTTTCTCACCAACGCCCTCGAGCCGCTGGCCGATGTTGATAAAAGGAGGCATCACCGGATTGCGCGGGCCGAGGACCTTGGCCATCCAGGCTCCCAGATGCGGGCAGGCCACCGTCTGCGGCGGCACGTAACCGGTGTGCCAATGATATTGGTGCCGGGAATGCAGGATGCTTCCGAGGTCGGGTTGGAAGGCGGATCGAATCAGCGTCGCACGGTCCATCACGCCGACGCTCGGGCCGGCGCCGTGCTCACCCCGTGTTGCGCAGCCCTCCCGCGATGCCGTTGACGGTGAGGAGGCTCACCCGCGCGAGGGGGTCCTCAGGGGACGGCGTCGCGGGCTCGGGCGCCGGGGTCGTCGCGCGGCGGCGGCGCAGGAGCTCGACCTGGAGGAACGAGAGGGGATCGACGTAGGGGTTGCGCCGGTCGATCGAGGCCTGCAGGACGGGCGAGCGGTCGAGCAGACGTGACTCCTCGCGGACGAGCAGCAGCTCCTCACGCGTGCGGTCGTACTCCTCGACGAGCACTTCCCAGATGCGCTCCCGCGGCTCCTCCTCGTCCCACATCGCGACGTAGTGGCGAGCGATCCGCAGGTCCGCCTTCGCGAGCGCCATCGACGCGTTCGCGAGCAGGCCGCCGAAGAAGCCCCAGGAGCGCTCGAGCCCGCGCAGCACCTCGACCCCCTCGCGTTCGCGCGCGTCGGCCAGCGCGATCCCGAGCCCGAACCAGGCGGGGAGCACGATCCGGGACTGCGTCCACGAGAAGACCCACGGGATCGCGCGCAGCGACGCGATCCCGCCGTCGGCCCGGCGACGCGCGGGCCGCGAGCCGACCTGAAGGCGCGACACCTCGTCCAGCGGCGTCACCGCGGAGAAGAAGCGCGCGAAGTCGGGGTCTCCGTGGACGAGATCGCGATAGGCGCGCTCCGAGACCGCCGCCATGCGTTCCATGACGGACTCGGCGTGCGCCGAGCGCTCCGCGGACTGCGCAGTGGGCTCGAGGGCGGCGACGAGCGTCGCACTCAACGTCAGCTCCAGCTCACGGTGCGCGACCTCGGGGACCGCGTACTTCGCGGCGAGGACCTCGCCCTGCTCCGTCATCTTCAGGCGGCCTCCGACCGTCCCGCCGGGGAGCGCGAGGATCGCCGTGTTCGTCGGCCCGCCGCCGCGCCCGAGCGCGCCGCCGCGGCCGTGGAAGAACACCCAGCTCGCCCCGTGCTCGCGAAGGACCGCCGCGATGCGCTCCTGGGCGCTGTACGTCGTCCAGCCCGAGGCGACGTACCCGGCGTCCTTGTTCGAGTCCGAGTATCCGATCATCACCTCCTGCTCGTCGCCGACGGCCCGCAGCGCCTCGCGGTACTCCGCGCGGCGCATCAGGGCGTCCATCGTCCCCGGCGCGCCGCGCAGGGTGTCCGCGGCCTCGAAGAGCGGGACGATCCGCAGCACGGCGTCGCGCCCGCCGGCCCTTGTGAGCCCGGCCTCCTTCATGAGGAGCAGCACCTCGAGGAGGTCCGCCGGCCCTTCCGTCCCGGACACGACGTAGGCCTCGATCGCTCCCGCGTGCTCCCCGTCGAGGAGGTCACGCACGGCGCGGAACGTTTCGACGACCGTCCGCGTGTCGGACGAGAAACCGCTGAGGTCGGCGGGCACGACCGGCCGGTGGTCGGCGACGAGGGCGCAGAGGAGATCGCAGCGATCGGCGCACGCGAGCCGCCCGTAGCCGTCGTGGATCCCGAGCTCGGAGAGGATCTCGTCGAGCGCGGCGCGATGGCGGCCGGCGTGCTCGCGGATGTCGAGCCGGGCGAAGTGCATCCCGAAGACCTCGACCTGGCGCAGGACGTCGCGCAGGTCGCCGCGAGCGGTGATGTCGCCCGCCCCGTGCGCGAGGGACGTCTCGATCGTCCGCAGGTCGGCGAGGAGGTCGGCGGGCGTCCGGTACCCGTCAGCGGTGAGCGGCGCGCTCGCCCGCAGCCGCTCGCGCACGTAGGTGAACGCCCGCCGGTAGGGCTCCTCCGGGTTCAGTTCGTCGAGGTGCGCGGCGAGCCGGGGAAAGCGTCCCGCGCCGTCGGCGAGAAGATCATCGAGGCCCTCCGCGGGGCCGGTGAGCCGCTCCGAGAGCGAGACGCGCCCGGCGAGCATCTCGACCCGTTCCTCGAGGAACCGCACGCACCGCTCACGCATGACCGCAAGGGCCTCGCCCGTCGCCGAAGGCGTCACGTACGGATTGCCGTCCCGGTCACCGCCGATCCAGGACCCGAACGTGAGGAGGGAGGGCACCGCGATGTCCTCGCCGGGGAACGCCCCCTCGATCGCCGCCTCGAGGTCGCGATAGACCTCCGGCAGCTTGGCCGCGAGCGTCGTCACGAACCACACCAGCCCGGTACGGACCTCGTCGAGGACCGTGGGGGACACGGCGCGCAGCTCGTCGCTCGCCCACAGCTCCTGCACGGTCGGGGCCAGCCGCTCACGCGCACGGTCCTCACCGAGGACCGGCCGCTCGTCGAGGTCTCGCAGCACGCCGAAGACGCGCGCGAGCTTCTCGAGCGTCGTGCGTCGGCGGATCTCGGTCGGATGGGCGGTGAGCACGAGCCGGATCTCCGCGCGGTCGAGAAGCTCGCGCAGCGCGGCCGGGCCGACCCCGCCGGCCCGCAGGCGCTCGATCGCATCGCGGGCGGAACCGGTGCGCGGGGCGGGGGCCTCACGCTGCTCGCGCCGGCGCATGCGTCGCACCCGCTCGTTGTCCTCCGCGAGGTTGATGAGCTGGAACCAGCGCGTGAGGGTCCGCACGAGGATCTCCGCGTCCTCGATCTCCAGCGACCCGACGAGCTCCGCGAGCTCGCGGTCGGCCGCCGGGTCGCCGGTGCGGCCGGCCCTGGCCAGGTCGACCGCGCGGTCGTGGAGCTCGAGGGCGCCGGGACCGTGGGAACGCGTCACCACGTCGCGGAAGACCCCGAGCAGGAGCGAGCGGTCGTCGTCGAAGGTCCGGAAGGAGACGGGCGGGGTCGACACCCGTCCAGCCTCCCAGAGTCGGGCGACGGGCTCCCGCGAGGTGCGATCCGCGGGTCGTGAGCGCACGCCGCCCCGGTCGCGTCCGCCCATGGCGCGACGCTCGCCCCTCACGCGCATCGGTGACCAGTTCGGGGAGCCGACCGGTCGCGCGCGGGCACACGTTCTAGGATCACGCCGATGAGCGAGCCGTGGCCGTTCGTGTTCGTCGACGAGGTCCGCTACGGCGACCTCGACGCGAACCGGCATCTCAACAACGTCGCCGTCCACCAGTTCTTCGAGAGCGCGCGCATCGCCTATCTCGAGTCGCTCCTGCCGGAGCTCGACGCGGCCGACGGCGGCACCGGCTTTCCGATCATCTTCGCCGAGACGCACGTCCGGTTCCGCTCGCCGGGCTTCTATCGCGAGGAGCTCCATGTCCACGTCCGGCCCGAGGCCCTGCGGCGCTCGAGCGTGCGCATCGCGTTCCGGATCGTCTGCTCCGCCGACGGGCGGCTCGTCGCCGACGGCTGGGGCACCGTGGTCGGCTACGACTACGCGACGGGCCGTGCCGCGCCGCTCACCGCCGAGATCGCCGAGGCGCTGCGTGCCCACGGCGCCGAGCGGGAGCCGACCGGACCCTGACGTGGCACGACGTCGGGCTCCGTCGCTTCGGTGCAAGGCTGAACCGGCACCCGACCGTCTCGAGATCCAGGGCGGGCCTCGGAAAGCGTTCTGGGACGATGCGCGGCCATGGAGGTCGCCCACGATGTCGCTCTCGCGCCGTTCACCACGCTCCGCCTCGGTGGGCCCGCGCGGCGCCTGCTCGTCGCCACGACCGACGACGAGCTCGTCTCGGCCGCGCGGGGCCCCGACCCTGAGGACGGGCCGGTCGTCCTCCTCGCCGGCGGGAGCAACGTCGTCGTCGCCGACCGCGGTGTCGACGGGACCGTCGTGGGGGTCGCGACCCGCGGGGTCGAGATCTCCCGCGCTCCGGACGGCACGGCGCACGTGACGGTCGCCGCGGGCGAGCCATGGGACGACCTCGTCGCCCGCTGCGTCGAGGAGGGGCTCGCCGGCATCGAGTGCCTGTCGGGGATCCCCGGGTCGACGGGAGCGACCCCGATCCAGAACGTCGGCGCCTACGGGCAGGACGTCGCGGAGACGATCGTCCGGGTCCGCGTGCTCGACCGCGAGGCGGGGGAGATCCTCGATCTCACCGGGGAGGACTGCGGATTCCGCTACCGCGACAGCGCCTTCAAGGGCAACGACCGCCACGTCGTCCTGCGGGTGACGTTCGCGCTGCGGCCCGATCCCGGCGGCGGCGCGGCGCGTTACGCCGAGCTCGCCCGGCCCCTCGGGGGCGACGCGGGCGACC
>JBFIDS010000344.1:0-4384 GCA_041603715.1 Paraconexibacter sp.
CTTGGCCCGCAGCGCGAGCGGGGGCGGTGCGGGCGCGAGCACGGGCCGGTCCGGCCCCTCGAAGCGGCGGAACGGGCCGGTCACCAGGAGGCTCAGGCCCCCGGCGAGCCCGCCGCGCTGGCTGCTGAAGTAGAGCCGCTGCCCGGACGGGTCGAACGTCGCCCCCGCGAGCTCGGTGCCGGCAGAGTGCAGCGGGCCGCTCGCGCGCAGGAACGGGGCGACGGTGCGGTCCGGCGTGAGCAGGCAGATCTCGAGGTCGTCGGCGTCCTCGCAGACGAACAGATCCCCGGAGGGTGCGTGGACCGTGAGGTTGTCCGGGTCCCGGAGCGGCGCCGCGGGCCCGATCGCCGCTGCGTCGTAGACGTTCTCGAGGCGCTCCGTGGCGCACTCGTAGGCCCAGACGCGATCGTCGGCGGTCGTCGAGAAGTAGACGACCCCGCTGTCGAACCACAGACCCTCGCCGCGGCGGAACCGCAGGCTGTCGCGCACCTGCATCCGGGTCGGAACCCCCTTGGTGAAGAGCGGGTCCGGGACCGCGACCCACCTCACCCGGCCGCGCGGGCCCGCGGTCGCGATCTCGAGCGTCCCGGCCGAGAGGTCGGGATAGCGGTCGGGGGTGAAGCGGTAGAACCCCGAGTCGCCGACGTCCTCGGTGAGGTAGAGGCGCTCGCCGACCGGGTCCACGCAGGCGGCCTCGTGCTTGAAGACGCCGAGCGCCGGGCGGCCGACGGCCGGGGCGGCCCCGGTCGGGTCGCACTCCCAGGTGATCCCGGTGTCGATCTCCTCGCAGGAGAGCCAGGTCCCCCACGGCGTCGCCCCGCCGCCGCAGTTCGTCGAGGTGCCCGAGAGGATCCGGCGGGCGCCGGTGATGCGTCCCTCGCGGTCGAAGCTGATCGACGAGGCGCCGCCGATCGACGGGACCTCGGAGTTGACGGCGAGCACGTAGCCGCCGTCGGGCTGCGCGTACGTGGCGGCGCCGTCGGGGAACAGCGGCCACGCGTAGGCGGTCCCGGGGACCGGGGCGCCCGCCGCCGCGATGAGGCGCGACCGGAAGCCCTCGGGGAGCGAGAGGCCCAGCGCATCGGGGGTGCCGAGGGGCCCGTAGGGACCGATCGAGCGGGTCGCGGGGGACTGGGCGAGCGCCTGGCGCCAGTACGCCGGCCCCATCGCGATCGTCCCCATCGTGAGGGCGGTGCCCTGGAGGAACCGGCGACGGCTCACGGACGGCGTCATACGAGCATGCAACCACCTCGTGACAGCACCGGGGTGAACCGCACGTGAAGGCGGACGCGGGCACCTGCGGCGTGCGGGGTCGCTCACGACCCCGCACGCGTCGCGGGACCCCGCTCAGGTCTCGCCGCGACCGCGGGCGATGGCGATCTCGCCCGTGCGCATCATCTCGATGAGGCCGAACGGGCGGACCATCCGCTCGAACGCCTCGATCTTGTCCGTCGTGCCCGTCACCTCGAGGATGATCGAGCGACGCCCGACGTCGACGACCTTGCCGCGGAAGATCTCGCAGATCTGCAGGACCTCGGCGCGCGCGGCGCCGTCGACGGCGACCTTGAAGAGAGCGAGCTCGCGGGCGACGGTGTCCGCCGGCTCGAGGTCGCGGATCTTCAGGACGTTGATGAGCTTGTGGAGCTGCTTCGTCACCTGGTCGATCGGGTGCAGGGCACCGTCGACGGTGAGCGTGACGCGGGAGATCTGCTCGTCGTCGGTCGGGCCGACGGTGAGCGTGTCGATGTTGAACCCGCGGCGCGCGAAGAGGCCGGCGATGCGGGTGAGAACGCCGGGCTTGTTCTCGACGAGGATCGACAGGACGTGCTTGCGCCCCGTCATCAGACCGCCGCTCGCCTCGAGGTCCTCGAGGCTGAGGTGCTGGTCCTTCGTGCCGGGCTCGCCCATGACGCTCATCCCACCATGTCCCGGGACGCGGCGCCCGGGGCGATCATCGGATACACGTTCTCCTCCGCGGTGACGCGCGCGTCGATCATGACGGGACCGGGGGTCGCGAACGCCTCCTTGAGGTCCTCCACGAGCGTCTCCTTCTTCGTGAGCCGCACGCCGGTCGCCCCGTAGGCCTCCGCGAGCTTCACGAAGTCGGGGAACTTCCCGAGGTCGACCTGCGAGTAGCGGCGCTCCCAAAAGAGCTCCTGCCACTGGCGGACCACCCCGAGGTAGCCGTTGTTCGAGATCACGGTCTTGACCGGGATGCCCTCCTGCGCGCAGGTCGCGAGCTCCTGCATGTTCATCTGGATCGAGCCGTCCCCGGTGATGCAGACGACGAGCTCGTCCGGGCAGCCGATCTGGGCGCCCATCGCGGCCGGCAGGCCGAAGCCCATCGTGCCCAGGCCGCCCGAGTTGATCCACTTGCGGGGCTGGTCGAAGTGGTAGTACTGCGCGGTCCACATCTGGTGCTGTCCGACGTCGCTCGTGACGATCGCGTCGCCGCCGCTCGCCTCGTAGACGGCCTCGATGAGACGCTGCGGCTTGATCTCGGAGCACTCGCTGTCGTCGTAGCGCAGCGGGTGGCGCGTCTTCCAGTCCTCGATGCGCCCGTTCCACTCCTCCAGGCGGGAGGAGTCGGCCCCGAGCGCACGGTACTCCTCGACGAGCTTCCTGAGGACGCCGCGGGCGTCACCGACGATCGGGATGTGCGCGGGGATGTTCTTGGAGATCTCCGCCGGATCGACGTCGATGTGGATGAACTTCGCGTGCGGGGCGAACTCGGAGAGCTTGCCGGTGATCCGGTCGTCGAACCGGGCGCCGACGCAGCAGATGAGGTCCGCCTCGTCCATCGCGTAGTTCGCCGCGCGCGTGCCGTGCATGCCGAGCATGCCGAGCCACTGCGGGTCCGGTCGGCCGTTGCCGTCCGTCGCCGGGTACGCGCCGAGGCCCATGAGCGTGCACGTGCACGGGAAGCGGTCCGAGCGCACGAGGTCGCGGAGCTCCTCGCTCGCGTTCGCGTTGACGACGCCGCCGCCGGCGTAGATGACCGGGCGACGCGCCGCCGCGAGGGCCTTGGCGGCCTGGCGGATCTGCTTCTGGTTGCCCTCCATCGTCGGCTGGTAGCCGGGAAGGCGGACGTCCGTGATCGGCTCGTACGGGATGTCGACGCGCGAGAGGTCGGTCGGGATGTCGACGACGACGGGGCCCGGGCGGCCGCTGCGCGCGAGGTAGAACGCCTCGTGCAGTGCGCGCGGGATCTCCGTCGGGTGCTGGATCATGAAGCTGTGCTTCACGGCGGGCATCGTGATGCCCATGACGTCGGCCTCCTGGAAGCCGTCCGTCCCGAGCAGGTCGGTGCGGACCTGGCCCGTGATGAAGACGACGGGGACCGAGTCCATCATCGCGTCGACGATCGGGGTCACGAGGTTGGTCGCGCCGGGGCCCGAGGTCCCGAAGGAGACGCCGACCTTGCCGGTCGCCTTCGCGTAGCCCTCGGCCGCGTGGCCGCCGCCCGCCTCGTGGCGGACGAGGACGTGCCGGATCCCCGCGTCGTAGAGAGCGTCGTAGGTCGGGATGTTGGCGCCACCGGGGAGCCCGAATACGACGTCGACACCTTCCGCCTTCAAGCACTCCATCACGGCCTCGACAGCACGCATGCGCTCAACCTCCTTCCGACTCTTCTCGTGTGAACGGGGATGCAGACACGACGAGCCGCCCGTTGCGGCGGCTCGCACTCGGTCGAGTGTAGCAGCGGTTTCCGGCGCTTCCTGCCCCGGGAGCGGGGTGTCCGGGCCGCCGATGCGCGTCAGGCGGCAGTGGGCGCGCGCCCGCCGCCGGAGGCCGTTCCGAGGGTGTCCTCGGTGTAGTCGAGCTCGGTCCCGCAGCCGACGCAGAGCGCGTCGTGCAGCATGCAGATGCGGCCGCACCCCGGGCACGCGCGTCGTGCCTCGTCGTGCTCCGTGCGGTAGGCGAGCGCGGCGATCAGGCCGATCACCGGGACGATCGCCGAGATGAGGAACCAGAGCGCGAACGAGCTCCCCTTCGACCGGCCGACGATGCCGCCGCCGATCCCGAAGAGGACCGCGACGACGATGTAGATCGCGCCCCCCATGACCGGTCCGCTAGAGCTTCGTGAGCGCCCAGACGACCGCGCCCACCGCGAGGACGACGACGACCGTCGTGGCGACGCCCACGAGCACGCCGATGACGACCTTGAGGAGGATCCATGCCGCGACAGCGAGGACGAGGATCGCAACGACCCGCTGGAGGAGCGAGGTGCCGGTGTCGGTGTCGGTCATGGAACGAGGGTACCCGCTCCACGCGCGCGCGGCGCCCGTTGGCGCCCCGGCGCCGTCCCGCCTCCGGGCGGGCACCCACCGCCCCGCCGCGACGCCGATCCCCATCTTCGTCGCGGCGGGGCGGGCAGGTGGCC
>JBFIDS010000345.1:0-4378 GCA_041603715.1 Paraconexibacter sp.
CGGCCACCTCGGCGGCGATGGTCGCGACGGCGACGGCGATGAGCGGCGCGGGCAGGCTGCGGTGAAGGCGCGGGAGAGCGCTCATGAGGACGACGACGAGGCCGACGAGCGCGATCGCCGCCGCCCCGGTTCCGTCCCACGTCGCGACAGCCCGGGCGGCGACGAGCGCCGTGTTCTCCCCGTCGGGGCGCTCCACGCCGAGCGCTCCCGGTACCTGCTGGAGGGCGATGAGAAGAGCGATCCCGAGCGTGAAGCCCTCGATCACCGGCCAGGGCAGGATCCCGGCGAAGCGGCCGAGGCGCAGGAAGCCGGCCGCGACGAGCATGAGCCCGGCGAGCAGCGCGACGACGAGCACTCCGCCGGGGCCGACGGAGGCGACGACGGGGACGAGCACGACGGTCATCGCACCGGTCGGTCCGCTCACCTGGACGTGCGAGCCCCCGAAGACCGCGGCAGCGATGCCGGCGACGATCGCCGTGACGAGGCCGGCCTGGGCTCCGAGACCCGAGGCGACGCCGAAGCCGAGGGCGAGGGGGAGGGCGACGACCGCGACGGTCACGCCCGCGAGGAGATCCGCGCGCCATCCGCGGCGGAGCCCGGCGTAGTCGCTGCGCCGCGGGAGCAGTGAACGCGCCGGCGCCGTGGTCACGCTTTGCGCAGCCCGTCGCGTGTCGCGGTGAGCATGTCGAGGAGCATCTGCCGCGAGAGGTCGAGCAGGTCCGCGACGCGCTCGTCGGCGAGCGAGTAGATGACGTGGCCGCCGTCGCGGCGGCCGAGGACGAAGCCGCCGCGACGCAGGACCCCGAGCTGCTGGGAGAGGGCCGGCTGCTCGACGTCGACGTGCTCGAGCAGCTCCGAGACGGATCGCTCGCTTTCGGAGAGCAGCTCGAGGACCCGGATCCGCAGGGGGTGGCCGAGCGTCTTGAAGAACTCGGCCTTGAGCTGGGGGATGTCGCGCATGGACCTAGAATATCAAGGTATCTGCATATTGCGATATCTTGCGATGTGTGTGACCCGTCGACGTCGAGGCGCGCGCCGGGCGAAGGCGGCCTCGCAGGCTTCGTCGCGTTCCATCCGCACGTGCGCGGCGAGTTGCTCGCCCAGTTGTCGCAGGGCCTCGGTCGAGCTCGAAGTGGCGGCGCCCGTGCCCGTTCCAGAAGCCGAGAAACGCCGCGCGGACGTCACGCTCGGTGTCGGGCGTCACGCGCCGGAGGCGCAGAGCGATCGCGAGGGCCTCGTGATGATCCCGGGAGAGGGAGATGAGTGCTTCGCTGCGCTTCATCGTCCCCAATCTCCCAAACGAGATCGACGACCCTGATCGGCCCGGAGGCGGGGGCGAAACGCAAGAAGCCCGCCGGAGCGGGCTTCTTCCAAAGCGGCTGATGGGATTCGAACCCACGACCTTCTGCATGGCAAGCAGACGCTCTAGCCAACTGAGCTACAGCCGCAGTGCAGCGGCGAAGTATAGCCCCGTCGCCGACGGTGCGCCGCGCCGGGCCGTGACGGGCTCCGGCGTCAGCCGATCCGCTCCGTCGGTCGGAGCGTGCATCGAACGCCCCTCCGACGCGGGAGCCTCTCCGGGGTGGCGCACCCGGTCCGATCCGCCGTGCTCCTCGGGGTCGCGTTGCGGCGGCCTCGGTCACCCTGAGGGCGGCCGTCCGCTGCGCAGCTTCCGAACGAGTCGCGTGATCGGGCCGGGACGACTCGGCTCGACCTCCTCGCGAAGCGGCAGCCGGCCGGCCTTCCGCGCGGCCATGACGCACGCGGTGTGTGCGTGGCGGCGGCGGGCGGGGTCGCCCTCCGGCAGCACGAACGTGTGCGGACTCATCGCGGGGAGATGGTCGCCGCACAGCGGGCACCGGTAGGTGCGGGCCTGTCGACTGCGCGAGGGCCGCACGACGTACCAGCGCGCGTCGCGGAAGTCGTCCACGCACGTGGTGTACCCGATGGTGCGGTCGGCGCTTGCGACGGCGCGCGGCGGCGTGCCCGCGTGCGCCCACGAGAAAGGCCCGCCGGTGGGCGAGCCTTTCGAAGTGGGCGATACTGGGCTCGAACCAGTGACCTCCTGCTTGTCGAGCAGGCGCTCTCCCAGCTGAGCTAATCGCCCTGGGGGGCGGAAGAGTAGCAACGTCGGCGGCGACGGTGCGCCTCGGTGCGGGTGGGAGAATCGGGTCGATGAGAGCGAGCGCGGGACTGCTGCTGCACCGGGAGAGGGACGGCACGCGCGAGGTCCTCCTCGGCCACATGGGCGGTCCGCTGTGGACCCGGCGGGACGAGCGGGCCTGGACGATCGTCAAGGGGGAGTACGACCCGGCGGCGGAGGACCCGCTCATCGCGGCCCGCCGCGAGTTCCTCGAGGAGACTGGGAGTGCGGCTCCCGACGGCGAGGCGCTCGACCTCGGCGAGATCCGTCAGTCGGGCGGCAAGCGCGTCCGGGCCTGGGCGCTCGCCGCCGACTTCGATCCGGCCGCGCACCGCCCGGGGACGTTCACGATGGAGTGGCCGCCCCGCTCGGGACGCACCGCGGAGTTCCCCGAGCTCGACCGCCTCGCCTGGTGGGATCTCGATACGGCACGGGACAAGGCGATCGCCGCCCAGTCCGCATTCATGGATCGCCTCGAGGCCGCGCTGCGCGGCGAAGGGACCGCGGGCGGGGGAGACGGGACGATCATCTAGACTGGCCCAGCATCCCTGGCGACGTGGCGGAGTGGCTACGCAGCGGCCTGCAAAGCCGTCTACACCGGTTCGATTCCGGTCGTCGCCTTTCCGAGAGAGAACCCCGCGGATGCTCGGCGTGGAGCGAGGCCTCAGTCGGCCTCGAGCGCGGTGAGGAGTCGGCGCAGGTCGCTCGCGTCGTTCCACGCCCCGACCGACGCGCGGACCCACGGGAGCCCCGGGAACGACCGCACGACGACCTGTCGCTCCGCGCAGCGCGCGACGACCGCGGCCGGGTCGTCCTCCCGCCAGCTCACGAGCGTCGAGGCTCCACGCGGCGCGACCTCGCGACCGCGCCGGGCGAGGTCCTCGGCGAGCTCGCCCGCGAGGCCGATCGCCCGTGCGTGAACCTCGGCCCAGCCCGCGCCGGCGAGCAGGTCGTGGGCCGCAAGCGCGGAGGCGTAGGTCTCGGCCGAGGTCGCGAAGGCGTCGTGTGCCCGAGCGTCCGGCCACGGCCGGGCGTCGAGCCCAGCGGCCGGGTCGGCGAGGTGCGGGTAGGTGGGGCCTGGGGCCATGAGGCGCTCCTGCCACTCGGGGCTCACGTAGAGCATCCCGGTGCCGACCGGGCCGCACATCCACTTCTGGCCGGCGCCCGCGTAGAAGTCGCAGTGCAGCGCGGCGACGTCGACGGGGACGGCCCCCGACCCCTGCGCGCCGTCGAGGAGCAGGGCCACCCCGGCCGGGCGCTCGGCGAGATCGTCCGGCGCGAACTCGCCCGTTGCCCAGTGCACGTGCGAGCAGGCGACGAGCCGCGTGCGGCGGCCGATGTTCTGCGAGATCTTCTGGAGCGGCACGACCTTCACCGTGACGCCGCGCAGCCGACGGGCCGCCGAGAGCGGCCCGAGCAGACCCGGGTGCTCGTCGTCGGCGGTGACGATCTCGTCGCCCGCCCGGAGGTCGAGACCGGCGAGGACGCGCGCCATCCCCTCGCTCGTGGACGCGGTCACCGCGACGTCGTTCGCCGCGTTCGCGCCGACGAGGGCGGCGTAGGCGGCGCGGAGCCGGTCCCTCAGGTCCATGAGCCGTCCGTAGTAGGCCTCCGCGCGCCCGTCCTCGAGCGCCCGCAGCGCCTCCTCGGCCCCGGCGTGGGCGGCCTCGGCGGGGATCGGGCCGCAGGTCCCGGAGTTGAGGTAGGCGGTCCGCTCGAGGACGGGGAAGTGGGCGCGCAGCGCCGAGGCGGAGGTCACGCGCCGAGGATACGGCCCGCCCTGGACCCTCTACCGGCCGCAGACCGGCCAGGGGGCCGCTCCAGCACGGGCGTAGAGCATGGCGGCGCGACGGTCCTGCTCGACCTCGGGGGCGGCGGCGGGGTCCCCGGAACCGCCGACGCTCGCCCACGTGCCGCGGTCGAACTGGTACTTCCCGCGGTACTGGCCGCCGCTGCTGATCGCGCGCGGGTCCCCACCGGACTCGCACGTGGCGATCGCGGCGAGCTGCCTGGGGATCGCGACGTCGGGGGCGCCGCCGGTGCGCTTCAGCGTCCGGATGCGGTCCTTCAGGCGGGAGATGCGCGACTGCAGGCGCGGGATCGAGGAGCCCGCCATCTCGTCGCGCAACGCCCGGCGCCGGAGCTGACGGTCGCGGAGATCCGCGGAGCGCGCGTGCAGGCCCACCGCGCGCTCGACGAGCGCCTCGTGAGCGCGGTCACGCAGCGTGACCTCGA
>JBFIDS010000346.1:0-4374 GCA_041603715.1 Paraconexibacter sp.
TCCGCGGTGATGTTGTCGGGATCGCAGAGGATGGTCGGGTCCTCGTTGATCGCGTCGATGAACGCCGTGAGGGTCTCCTCGTCGATCTCGCCGGCCGGCGCCCCTTCGGGTGCGGTCGCTTCCGCAGGCGCCTCGGCGGGCGTCTGGACCTCGGCGTTCCGGTCGCGGCGCGCCCCGGTGGCCGTCGGTCACTCGCGGAACGTCCCCGCCTCCACGTCGGCGAACCACTTCGACCGGAACGCGTCGAGCGCGGCGAGGTCGAAGCGCGTGCAGCGCAGCTCGCGGTAGGCGGTGGAGGCCTTCAGCGGCACGTCCTGTGCGGGATCCTCACCGCCGACGACGTTCTGCGCTGCGCCGTCGATCGCCACGCGCAGCTGCTCGGCCTGCGCCGTGGTGAGTCTCGGCGAGTAGCGCACGACGACGTAGCCGTCGCCCTTCACATGGTCGAAGTCGACCGTCGGCGCCGCCTCGCCCGGCCCGAACCACGCCTTCGTCGGATGTCCGCCGGCGAAGCTCATCGGGGGTGCGACGCGCGTCTGGGTGCAGGCGGACGCGGCGGGCCGGGTGCCGTCGGCGACGATGGGACGCGAGGTCGTGTCGACGTCGTCGTCGCCACTCGCGGCGAGGGCGACCGAGGCGATGAGGCCGGCCGCGATCATGCCGGCGTACGCGCCGCGACGCACGAGGTCCCACCGCGGCCCGAGTGCGCGGGCGGCCTGCCAGATCATCCCGACCACGATCGCGATGGCGACGAGCTGACCGACCTCGAGACCGACGTTGAAGGCGAGGGTCTTGAGAAGCAGCCCGTCGTCCGGCACCCCGAGGTCGAGCAGGCGCGTCGCGAGGCCGAAGCCGTGGATGAGGCCGAACACGCCGACCATGACGTAGATCGGCTCCCAGTCCTTCGGGCGCCCCCGCACCCCGATGACGCCGACCGTGACGACGCTGAGCGCGACGACGATGTCGACGAGCGTCGGGCTGAGCCGCCAGTCCATCAAGGTCGCGAGGATGAGGGTGAACGAGTGGCCGGCGACGAAGGTCGTGATGAGCTTCGCGGCGCGGTCGACCCGCCCGGCGAGCAGGACGACCCCGAGGATGAAGAGCAGGTGGTCCCAGCCGAGCAGCATGTGCTCGATGCCGAGCGGGATGAACTCGATGGTGGACTTGTCGGCCGCCTCGCCGTCCAGCCCGTGAGCGGCGGCGACGGCAGGGAGCAGGAGGAGCGCAAGCACCGCGAGGGTGCAGTGAACGGGTCGCAGCATGCGGTGGCGGATCCTCACCCGCGAAGAGGTCACCTGATGAGGGCCGGCCGGTCGGGCACGTCATCGTCTAGGGAAGCACATGGCGCCTCAGGAGGAAGGCGCACGGCATCGCGCGCGGCACCGGCGACCGTCTGCGTGAGGCGACGTCGCCGCATGGCGGGACCCAGGCCTCACGCAGACACGAGGGGCGTACGCTGCGGCGATGCCCGACGCGACCGTCCCCGCGACCAACCCCGACGATCCGCGCGCCGCGCTGCGCGCCCGACTGCGCGAGCTCGCCGACCTCCACCACGCCGGGCGGCTGATGGGGTGGGACCAGCAGGTGATGATGCCGCCGCGCGGCACGCCCGCGCGCGGGCGGGCGGCCGGAGCGCTCGAGCGTCTCGCGCACGAGCGGCTCGTCGACCCCGGCCTCGCGCGCGACCTCGACGCGGCCGAACGGGCGGGGGAGGACCCCGGCCTCATCCGCGCCATCCGTCGCGACCACGAGCGCGCGCGGCGCGTGCCCGCCGACCTCGTCGTCGAGATCACGGAAGCGGCGACCGCGGCGCACCCCGTGTGGGAGCGCGCACGTCGGACGAGCGACTTCGCTCTCTTCGCGCCCGCCCTCGAGCGCAACGTCGCGCTGCGCCGCAAGCTCGCCGCATGCTTCCCGGAGTCCGCCCATCCCTACGACGCGCTCCTCGACGCCTACGAGCCGGGAGCGAGCACCGAGAGCGTCCGCGTGGTCTTCGACCGGCTCCAGGCGGGGCTGCGTCCGCTCATCGCCGCGGTCGCCGCGCGGCCGGCGCCCGAGCCCGTCACCGGCGACTTCCCCGTCGAGGCGCAGCGCACGCTCGCGCTCGAGATGGCGCGCTCGATCGGGTTCGAGGACGACGCGTGGCGCCTCGACGTCTCCACGCACCCGTTCTCGATCAAGATCGCCGCCGGCGACGTGCGGATCACGACGCGCTACTCGGCCGACGATCCGATCGAGGGCCTCCTCAGCACGCTCCACGAGGTCGGGCACGGCCTCTACGAGCATCAGGTCGATCCCGCGCTCGGCGGCACGACCGCCGACGAGGGGACGTCGCTCGGGATCCACGAGTCGCAGAGCCGCCTCTGGGAGAACCAGGTCGGACGATCGCGCGCGTTCTGGTCGCACTGGTACCCCCGCGCCCAGGAGCTGTTCGGTGAGGCCCTCGCCGGCGTCGATCTCGACGCGTGGCTCGCCGCGCTCAACGTCGTGCGCCCGTCGCTCATCCGGGTCGAGGCCGACGAGCTCACCTACGCGATGCACGTCGTGCTGCGCTTCGAGCTCGAGGTCGCGCTCATCGAGGGCGAGCTCGACGTCGCGGGGCTGCCCGCGGCCTGGAACGCGCGCATGGAGGAGCTGCTCGGCGTCACCGTCCCCGACGACGCCCACGGAGTCCTCCAGGACATCCACTGGAGCTTCGGGGAGCTCGGCTACTTCCCGACCTACACCCTCGGCACGATCGCCTCCGCCCAGCTGTGGGACGCCGCGCACGCGGCGATCGACGACCTCGACGGGACGATCGCCGCCGGTGATCCGGCGCCCCTGCGGGAGTGGCTGCGCGAGAACGTCCACCGCCACGGACGCACGCGCACGGGGGACGAGATCCTCCGTGCGGCGACCGGCCGGCCGCTGGATCCCGAGCCGCTCGTGCGCGCCCTCGGCGTCAAGTACTCGGCGCTCTACGGGCTCTGACCGGGAGGCGGGCTCGCGGGTCCCGGGGGCGACCGGACGCCTCACGCCCGTCTTCCGTGCCGCCGCGGCGCACGGTTCCGCGGGGCCCGACCACCGGGCCTCGATAGCCTCGACGGACCTGAGTACGACGAGAGGACGAGCTTGTTCGAGCACATCGCGGTCGCCTACGACGGGTCCGAGCAGTCGCGCGCCGGCTTCGCCTTCGCGGTCGGCCTCGCCGCCCGGATCGGGGCCCGGGTCACGGTCGCCTCCGCGGTCGACTGGCCCGACGACCTGCTCGCGAGCATCTCCGAGCCGATGCCGGGCCTCGACCGACTCCTCGAGACCCGCGAGCGAGAGTGCGCCGAGGCCCTCACCGCTCTCGTTGCGACGGCGCCCGAGCGTGCCGAGATCGAGACTCGGGTCCTGCACGGCAAGCCCGTGCCCGCGGTGCTCGAGCTGCTCGACGACCTGCGCGCCGACCTCGTCGTCGCGGGCACGAGCGGCGTCGGCTTCACGCGCTACGTCCTGGGCAGCGTCTCGCAGCGCCTCCTGGAGAGCGCACCGTGCGACCTGCTGCTCTTCCGCGGACCGGAGGTCCCGGACGGGCCGGTCCAGGTCGTCGCCGCGGTGGACGGCTCGGAGACCGCGCTGCGCGGCGTCGCCGTCGCCGGCGAGCTGGCCGCCGGACTCGGTGCGCGCCTCGCGCTCACGCATGTCGTCGACGACGCGCTCCCGTTCGCCGAGACGCCCGATGAGGCCGCGCACACGGCCGCCCGCGAGCACGGCGCCCGGGTCCTGCGCGCGGCGCACAAGTCGATCACGGCGTCCGTCGTCGAGGTCGTGGAGGAAATCCGCGAGGGGCATCCACGCGAGGAGCTCATCGCGGCCTGTGAGGAGCGCGCACCGGCGATCGCGGTCATCGGGAGCCGCGGGGTCGGTGGCTTCCACGGGCTGCTCGTCGGCAGCATGGCGCGAGACCTCGTCAACCACGCGGAGTGCCCCGTCCTCGTCACTCGCGCCGCCCCCTCGACGGACTGATCGTGGTGTCGCGCGCGGGGCGCGGGAGGGGCGGCGCGGGGCGCTCCTCCGAGCGCCAGAGCACCGCGGCCAGCAGCGTGCCGAGGACGGCGAGCGCGCCGAATGCGAGGAGCGCCGGCGTGAATCCGGCAACGCTCGCGAGCACCCCGGCGAGCGGGTAGGTGAGAAGCCACCACGCGTGGGAGAGGGAGAACTGCGCGGCGAACAGGGCCGGGCGGTCCGGTGCGTCGGCCGACCGGCGCAGCAGCCGGCCGCTGGGGGTGAGGACGAGCGACGTGCCCGCCCCGAGGGCCGCCCAGGCGACGAGGAGCACCACGAAGCCCAGCGGCTCGCCGCCGAGCCCGGCCGCGAGGAGCGTCGCCGCGGTCATCGCGCCGCCCCCGA
>JBFIDS010000347.1:0-4372 GCA_041603715.1 Paraconexibacter sp.
CGATCGTCGCGCCCGGCAGGCCGGCCGGCGGCCGGCGGTCGAGGCGGGCGACCGGAACGCTGAAGATCGCCCCCATGCTCGCGCGGACCGCCTTCGGCCCGTAGGGGTCGGCGGTCGCCGGCCCGACGGTGACCGCGGCGGCGCCGAACGCGTGGGCGCTGCGCAGCACCGTCCCCACGTTGCCGGGATCACCGAGTCCGTGGAGGTGGACGACCCGCCCGTGGGCGGGGGCCTCGGCCCACCGCTGGCGATAGATCCCCAGCGCGCGCGTTCCCGACCCGAGCTGCGAGACGCCCATGAGGAGCGCGGGCTCCACCTCGGTCCCGTCGAGCCCGCTGCCCGCCGCACACAGCCGCGCGACCGGCTCCCAGCCGGCCGCATCGGCGGCGTCGAGGAGATCCTCGCCCTCGGCGACGAACAGCCCCGCACGGTCGCGCTCCCGCCGGGCGGCGAGTTTGCGCACCTGCTTGAGGGTCTCGTTGTGGGGGCTGGTGATGAGCATGTCCGGGAAAGAGAAAGGGCGCCGTCCCCGAGAGGGAAGCGGCGCCCGTGAGGTGATGCGTTGGCGGTTGCGGACTACGCAGCAGCCGACGCCTCGCGGGCGGCGGCGACGAATCGCTTGAAGGTCTCGGGGTCCCGCACCGCGATGTCGGCGAGGACCTTCCGGTCGAGCTCGATCTCGGCCAGCTTGAGGCCGTGGATGAGCTGCCCGTAGGTCATGCCCTCCTGGCGGGCGGCGGCGTTGATCCGCGTGATCCAGAGCTTGCGGAAGTCGCGCTTGCGGTTACGGCGATCGCGGTACGCGTACGCGTCCGCCTTCATCACCGCTTCCTTGGCGCGCTTGTAGTTGCTGTTCGCCTCGCCGCGGAAGCCCTTCGCGCGCTCGAGGGTCGAGCGGCGCTTCTTCTTCGCGTGGACGCTGCGCTTGACCCGGGTCACTTGTTCCCGACCCCCAGCAGCTTCTTCACGCGCGGGGCGTCGTGATCCGTGAGGATCACCGGGTTCGAGAACGAGCGCTTGCGCTTCGGGGACTTCTTCTCGAGGATGTGGCTCGAGTGCGAGTGGCGGGCCTTGACCTTGCCCTTCGCCGTCACCTTGAAGCGCTTCTTCGCGCCGCTGTGGGTCTTCATCTTCGGCATAGCGGACGCGGGAGTATGGCAGAAGTCGCCGCGCGCGCGCCGACCGCCGGCGCGCCCACGCGCGCCGGCCGATCCGGACGCCGCCGACGCGGCGCCGGGCTCCTACTCGGCCGGGGCCTCGCCCTTCGGCGCGTCGCCGCCCTCGGGCGCGGAGGCGGTCGACCCGCTCCCCTCGTCCGTCGTGTCCGTCTCGCCCTCGGCGCCCTCGCCCTCGCCGTCGAGCGTGCCCGCGAGGACCGCCTTGCTGGGCCCGAGGAGCATCGTCATGTTGCGGCCGTCCTGGATCGGACGCTGCTCGACGACCGCGAGGTCGGTGAGCTCCTCCGCGAGGCGGTCGAGGATCATCACGCCGCGTTCGGGGTGCGTCACCTCGCGACCGCGGAACATGATCGTGATCTTGACCTTGTCCTTGTGACGCAGGAACCGCTCGACGTGCCCCTTCTTCGTGGCGTAGTCGTGCTCGGCGATCTTCGGCCGGAACTTGATCTCCCGGACCGTGATCTGCTGCTGGTGCTTGCGCGCCGCCTTCTGCTTCTGCGCCTGCTCGTACTTGTACTTCGAGTAGTCGAGCACGCGGCAGACGGGCGGGCGGGCCTCCGAAGCGACCTCGACGAGGTCGAGATCACGCTCCTGCGCGTAGCGGAGCGCCTCGTCGGTCTTCATGACGCCGACCTGGGCGCCGGTCTCGTCGATGAGGCGGACCTCCGGGACGCGGATGCGGTCGTTGGTCCGCGTCGTGTCGCGCTCGGGCGGGCGCCGGTCGAACCTGCGGGGGACCGGCACTAGACGTTGTGGCCGCGCGGAAGGGTGCGTCGCGCGACAGGCATGGTGGTTTCAGTCAACGCCGGGAGCATAACCGACATGGGCAAGCGGAAGCCGGTCTCGTCCGCGACGGCGCCCAGCGGTCCCCTGCGGTGGCGCGTCAGGCGCTGCGCTCCCGGGCGATCGTCCCGATGCGCTGCGCGACCTCGGCGACCGTCGCCGACCCCTCGTCACCCTCGCGGTGCCGGCGGACGCTCACGGTCGCCTCCTCGGCCTCGCGGTCGCCGACGACGAGCATGAAGGGGATCTTGCGCAGTTCGGCGTCCCGGATCTTGCGCCCCACGGACTCGGTCCGGTCGTCGACCTCGGCCCGCACGCCGGCCGCACGCAGGTCGGCGCGCACACCGGCGGCGACGTCCGCGTGGCGATCGGCGATCGGCAGGACGATCGCCTGGGTCGGGGCGAGCCAGACCGGCAGCTCGCCCGCGGTGTCCTCGACGAGGATCCCGATGAAGCGCTCGTAGGAGCCGAACAGCGCCCGGTGGATCATCACCGCGCGGTGCTCGGCGTTGTCGGCCCCGATGTAGGTGAGGTCGAAGCGCTCCGGGAGGTTGTAGTCGAGCTGGACCGTCCCGAGCTGCCAGGAGCGGCCGAGGGAGTCCTTGAAGTGCAGGTCGATCTTGGGTCCGTAGAACGCGCCGTCGCCCTCGTTGACCGTGTGGGCGAGGCCCTTCTCGGCGAGGGCACGTGCGAGCATCCCCTCCGCCTCGTCCCAGAGAGCGTCGTCGCCGATCCGCTCGTCCGGGCGCGTCGACAGCTCGAGCTCGGGCTCGATCCCGAAGACCGCGTAGGTCTCGAAGGCCATGTCGAGGCAGGCCTTCACCTCGTCGAGCGCTTGCTCGGGGGTGCAGAAGATGTGGGCGTCGTCCTGGACGAAGTGGCGGACGCGCAGGAGGCCGTGGAGCGTGCCGGAGAGCTCGTTGCGGTGCAGCAGGCCGGGCTCGCTGTAGCGGACCGGGAGATCTCGGTAGGACCACTGCTGCTGGCGGAACAGCTGGCAGTGCCCGGGGCAGTTCATCGGCTTGAGCGCAAGGTCGCGGTCCTCGGCCGACGTCGTGAACATGTTGTCGCGGTACTTGAACCAGTGGCCCGAGGTCTTCCACAGCTCGGCGTCGTAGAGCTGCGGGGTCTTCACCTCGTCGTAGCCGTGCGCATCGCACATCTCGCGGGACAGGGCGATGAGGTCGTTGAAGACGCGGGTGCCTCCGGGCAGCCAGAACGCGGCGCCCTGGGCCACGTCGCTGAACTGGAAGAGCCCGAGCTGGGGTCCGAGGCGGCGATGGTCGCGGGCCTTCGCCTCCTCGAGGCGTTCGAGGTGCTCGGCGAGGGCGTCCTTGGAGAAGAACGCCGTGCCGTACACGCGCGTGAGCATGGTGCGCTTCGCATCACCGCGCCAGTAGGCACCGGCGACGGACTGCAGCTTGAACGCCTTGATGCGCTTCGTCGACGGCATGTGCGGCCCGCGGCACAGATCGGTGAACGGCCCGTTCGTGTAGAGCGAGACGGTCTCGACGGGCGCGGCGGGATCGGCGTTGGTGACGAGATCCTCGATGAGCTCGACCTTGTACGGCTGATCCTCGGCCCGGAAGCGCTCGAGGGCGGCCTCCACGGTGACGTCCTCGCGGACGAACTCCTCGTCGGCCTTGACGTGCTCGCGCATCTTCGCCTCGAGCCGCTCGAAGTCGGCGTCGGTGAGCGTCACGCCCTCGGGGAACTCGAAGTCGTAGTAGAAGCCGTTCTCGATCGGGGGGCCGATCGAGATCTTCACGCCCGGGAACAGGTCGATCGCGGCGGCGGCGAGGACGTGCGCGGTGTCGTGGCGCAGGAGGTCGAGCGCGTCCTGTCCGGACCGCTCGGTGATGATCTCGACCGGTGCGTCGGGGACGAGCGGGCGGGCGAGGTCACGGACCTCCCCCTTCTGCTTGACGGCGAGCGCCGCACGCGCGAGCCCGGGGCCGATCGCCTCTGCCGCATCACGCCCGGTCGCGCCCTCCGGGAGGTCGAGTTCGGTGCCGTCGGGGAGCGTGACCTTCATCGGGGCGGAGAGTACGCCAGCGCGCCTCCGGGGTGCGCGCGGAAGCCGGGAGGCCCCGGTCGCACGAACACGTGTTCGCAAGATCCTGCTAGGGTTCGAGCCCTCGACGGGTGAGAACCCCGGTCCTCGCGGGTATGCGCGGACCGTGGGTCGTGAGCGTCGCCGGCCCGCGCCGGCGTGGAGGAATCGCTCCGTCCCGCCTCGTCCGTCGCCCGAGACCCGACCCGGTCGATCACGCGCATGCCGTCACTCGCGCGTGCCCCGCCGGAGAGAGGAACCGTGCCCGTACCATGCGCTCCCCCGTCCGTCACCCTGCCCGCCACGCCGACCGGCGCCCCGCTCTTCGGCGGCGTGTGCTCGTCACCGCGCTGCTCAC
>JBFIDS010000348.1:0-4362 GCA_041603715.1 Paraconexibacter sp.
CCCCGCCGCCCGCGCCCGCACGCCCCGCCGCCCGCGCCCGCACGCCCCGCCGCCCGCGCCCGCACGCCCCGCCGCCCGCGCCCGCACGCCCCGCCGCCCGCTGACCTCAGGCCGCGCCGGCCTTCACCGCGAGCTGGCCGCACGCGGCGTCGATGTCGCGGCCGCGGGTGAGGCGCACCGTCGCGCCGATCCCGTGCTCCTCGAGCGTCGCCCGGAACGCCTCGATCGCCTCGCGCGAGGAGCCGTCGTAGGACCCCGTCGGGTTGTAGGGGATGAGGTTGACCTTGTAGCGCTTGCGATCGAGCAGGCGCGCGAGGGCGATCGCCTGCTCGACACGGTCGTTGACGCCCGCGAGCATCACGTACTCGACGAAGATCATCCTCTTGCGGCGCTCGTAGAAGCGGTCGCACGCGGCGAGGACGTCGGCGAGGGGATAGCGGTCGTTGACGGGCATGATCTGCGACCGCAGCGCGGGATCGGCGGCGTGGATCGACAGCGCGAGGCGGATCGGCATGTCGCTCTGTGCGAGCCGCTCGATCCCCGGGATCCAGCCGACGGTCGAGATCGCCGTGCGGCGGTGGGCGACCCCGATGTCGGGCAGCCGCTCGCACGCGGGCAGCACGCTGTCCAAGGCGATCATCGGCTCGCCCATCCCCATGAAGATGACGTTGTCGATCGGCTCGATCCGGCGGAAGTGCAGGAGCTGGTCGAGGATCTCGCCCGTCGTGAGGTTGCGCCCGAACTTCATCGTGCCCGTCGCGCAGAACGTGCACGTGAGCGGGCAGCCGACCTGGGAGGAGAGGCACACCGAGCGCCGTCCGTCGCGATAGCGCATGAGCACCGCTTCGATGGCGCGCCCGTCGGCGGTGCGGAACAGCGTCTTCACGGTCCCGTCGTCGGCCTCGAGCTGGCGGACGACCTCGAGCGTCGAGAACGGCACCCGGGCGGCGAGCTCGTCGCGCAGCGCGGCGGGCAGGTTCGTCATCGCGTCGTAGCCGCCGGCGCCGCGTGCGGTCCACTCCCAGACCTGGCGAGCGCGGAACGCGGGCTGGCGCAGCTCGGCGAGCGTCGAGTCCAGGAGGGTGAGGTCCACGCCGGCAATGGTCGCAGGCGTGCCCGCGCTACCGTCACCCCGTGCGCCTCCAGAAGCATCTCGCCCACGCCGGAGTCGCCTCGCGCCGCGCCGCGGAGAAGATCATCGCCGACGGCCGCGTGAAGATCGACGGCCGCGTCGTGCGCGACCCCGCCACCGATGTCGACGGTACGGAGCGCATCGAGGTCGACGGCGTCCCCGTCCACGCCGCGGACCCCGGGAAGGCCCGTGTCGTCCACCTGCTCCACAAGCCGGTCGGCGTCGTGTCGACGGCGAAGGACACCCACGGGCGCCCCACCGTCGTCGACCTCATCGACCCCGACCCGGCCCATCCCCGGCTCTACCCGGTCGGGCGGCTCGACGTCCAGACGACGGGGCTCATCCTCCTCACCGACGACGGCGACCTCGCCCACCGCCTCACCCATCCGCGCCACGAGGTCTCCAAGACCTACGTGGCGACGGTCCGCAAGCCGCCCGTCAAGGAGGCGACGCTGCGCCGCCTGCGCGATGGCGTGCGCCTCGACGACGGCGTGACGCTGCCCGCCCAGGCCCGTGCGCTCGCCCGCGACAGGATCGAGCTGACGATCCGCGAGGGACGCAACCAGCAGGTCCGCCGGATGTGCGAGGCCGTCGGCCACCCGGTCGTCGCGCTGGAGCGGATCGCGTTCGGACCCCTGCGGCTCGGCAACCTCCAGGTCGGCACCTCGCGCAAGCTCACGGCCGCCGAGGTCGAGCGGCTGCGCGCGGCCGGGCGCGACGCCTGATCTAATCCGGCCGATGCGCCTCTTCGCCCTGCGCGGCGCCGCGAGCGTCGTGGAGAACACCCCCGAGGCGATCGTCGGCGCCACCGACGCCCTCATGCGCGAGATCATCGAGCGCAACGGCCTGCGCACCGAGGACGTCGTGAGCTGCATCTTCACGCTCACGCCCGACCTCGACGCCCAGTTCCCCGCGGTCGCCGCCCGGCAGCTCGGCTTCGATCGCGTGCCGCTCCTGTGCGCGCAGGAGATCCCGGTCCCCGGGTCCCTCCCTCAGATCATCCGCGTCCTCATCCACTACTACGCCCCCGAGGATCACACGGCCCGTCACGTGTACCTGGGCGCCGCGAAGGCCCTGCGGGCCGACCTCGAATCCGCTCAGTAGCCTGACGCCGTGGCCATCGAGTTCTCGCAGCGCGTCCGGCGCATCCCCGTCTATCCCGCCGCGAGCGGGTACGCCCTTCCAAAGGACGTCGCCCACATGGCGTCCAACGAGTCGCCCGACCCGCCGCTGCAGGCGGTCCAGGACGCGGTCACCCGCGTTCTCGGCGGCCTCAACCGCTACCCGGACCCGACGAACAGCGCGCTGCGCAAGGCGCTGAGCGACCGCACGGGCGTCCCCGCGAAGCGGATCGCGATCGGCAACGGCAGCTGCGACATCCTGCTCGCCGCCGGCGAGGCGCTCCTCGAGCCGGGTGCCGAGCTCGTCTACGCCTGGCCGAGCTTCAGCGTCTATCCGCACCTCGAGGCGGCGTCCGGCGCGACGGGCATCCGCGTGCCGGTGAACGACCGCCACGAGCACGACCTCGACGCGATGGCACGTGAGATCACGGTGGCGACCCGCCTCGTCGTCATCTGCAACCCGAACAACCCGACGAGCACGGCGATCCCGCTCGCCGACATCGAGGCGTTCATCGCCAAGGTCCCGCGTCACGTCTGCGTCCTGCTCGACGAGGCCTACTGCGAGTTCAACACGCTCGAGGACCCCGACAGCTCGATCGACCTCCTCGCCCGGCATCCCAACCTCGTCCTCCTCCGGACGTTCTCGAAGATCTACGGCCTCTGCGGGCTGCGGGTCGGGTACGCGCTGTGCGGCGACGACGCATTCGTCTCCGCGGTCGACCAGGTCCGCCAGCCGTTCTTCTGCAACAGCGCCGCACAGGCCGCCGCGATCGAGGCGCTCAAGCACCAGGACGCGGTCGCCGAGCGAGTCGAGCGCGCGATCGTCGCGCGCGTCGAGATCGAGGCGGGGCTCGCGGAGCTCGGCATCATCCCGGCCGACTCCCAGGCGAACTTCGCGTGGTTCGACCTCCCCGACGGCTTCGAGGAGAAGGCGATCGTCGACGGCCTGGCCGCCCGCGGCGTGCTCGTCCGCGCCGGGACCGCGCTCGGCCGCGAGGGCGCGCTGCGTGTCACCTACGGCGCGCCGCGCGAGAACGACCGCTTCCTCCACGAGCTCGGCGTCCTGCTCGGCGACTGAGGTTCCGGACGCCCGGGAGGCGTCGACGCCGCCGCGAGCGCATCGCTGGCGCGCTCCATCCTCGGTGTGCCATGATCCCCGGCGTCGTGAGCGACCGGCCTCACACCGCGCGTATCTCCTTCGACGGCCCTCGGGCCGTCGCCCCGCGCACCGGTTATCGCCACGCCTCCTTCGCCTGGTCCTGGCGATTTCCGCAGGCGCTCGGCCGGTCGTAGACCGTCCCTCTCGGACCCTCGAGGGTCGAGCGCCATCCCATCCGGCTGCGTCCCGTCCCGCGACGGCGCGCCGCCCGCCGGACCGCCGCACCCGACCAGGCCCACGAACCGAGAAGGAACGCAACGACATGACCGAGACCGCCCTCCCTCCGCAGCGACGCACGCTCGAGGTCGCCGGCCGCCGTATCGGCGGCGGCCACTTCGCGCTCATCGCCGGCCCGTGCACCGTCGAGTCCCGCGAGCAGATCCTCACGAGCGCCGACGCGATGCTCGCCGGCGGCGCGACCATGCTGCGGGGCGGCGCCTACAAGCCGCGCACCTCGCCGTACAGCTTCAGCGGCCTGGGGGAGGAGGGACTCCGGCTGCTCGCCGAGGCCCGCGACCGGAGCGGCCTGCCGGTCGTCACGGAGTGCATGGACGCGCGTGACGTGGAGCGCGTCGCCGAGGTCGCCGACGTCATCCAGGTCGGCGCGCGCAACATGCAGAACTACACGCTGCTCACCGAGATCGGCCGCTCCGGCGTCCCGGCGATCATCAAGCGCGGCCTCGCCGCGACCCTCGACGAGCTCGTGCTCGCCGCCGAGTACCTCCTCAAGGAGGGCAACGAGGACGTGATCCTCTGCGAGCGCGGCATCCGCACGTTCGAGCCGGCCTACCGCTTCACCCTCGATCTCATGGCGGTTCCCGTCCTCAAGGAGATGAGCGGGCTCCCGGTCATCGTGGACCCGTCGCACGCCGCCGGTCGGCGCGCGCTCGTCGAGCCGCTGTCGCTCGCCGCCGCGGCCGCCGGTGCGGACGGCATCATCGTCGAGGTGC
>JBFIDS010000349.1:0-4359 GCA_041603715.1 Paraconexibacter sp.
AGTACCTCACGCGCGGCGGCGCGGTGACGACGGTCGCCCCGCTGTCGAGCGCGATCGACGCCGTCGAGCGCGGGATCGCGCGCCGTGCGTCGCGGGTCGTCGCGCCCCGCTGGGTCGCCGCCGTGCTGCCGGTCCGGGTGCCCGCCCAGCGCGTCGTCGAGCTCGTGATCGCCCCTCGCGTGCGACGCGCGGTCGACCTCGCCCGGCGTGAGGGCGCGGCGCTCACGACCGAGCAGCCCTCGTGACGACCGCGGGCCGCCTGCGCCCCGGGCGCCACGGTCTCACCCGCGACGAGGTCCGCGCCTCGCAGAGGGAGCGGATGCTCGCGGCGATGGTCGAGGCGGTCGCGGCCGACGGCTACGCGGACACGCCGGTCGCCGGCGTCATCCGGCGCGCGGGGGTGTCGCGCGCGACGTTCTACGAGCACTTCGCGGGGAAGGAGGACTGCTTCCTCGCCGCATTCGACGAGGTCGCGGGTGGGCTCGCCGCGCACGTCTCGCAGGCCGCGTCCGGCGAGGGGGAGGCCGATCGCGCCGCGGACACGGTCCTCGCACGGCTGGACGCCGCGCTCGGCGCCTACCTCGAGGCGCTCGCGTCGCAGCCCACCGTCGCCCGGACGTTCCTCATCGAGGTCTACGGTGCCGGGCCCGCCGCGCTGAAGCGGCGCACCGAGGTGCTCGGGCGCTTCGCCGACCTCGTCGCCGGGATCGCCGGTGTCGGTGACGATCCTCAGCGCCGCTTCGCCTGCGAGGCCCTCACCGGCGCGCTCAGCTCGATGGTGACGATGCGGATCGCGCTCGACGAGCCAGAGGGCATCCCCGCGCTGCGGGCGCCCATGCTCGCGCTCGCGCGCGACGTCCTGCGGCTCGACGAGGACCGCCAGGAGGAGGGGCGCCCGTGAGCGACGGCACGCCGCGGATCGGGCCGGGCACCCGGCGGGAGATCGGGCCCGTCAACTTCGCCATCTCGCGTCTCGCCGGGCTCGTCGCGGGGACGAACCCGCCGCACCTCTTCACGACGCTCGGCCGCCACCGCGGGCTCTTCCGCCGCTGGCTCCTCTTCGCCGGGTCGCTCATGCCGGGCGGGCGGCTGCCCCGCGCCGACACCGAGCTCGTCATTCTCCGGGTCGCCGCGCTCTGCGACTGCGCCTACGAGCGCACGCACCACGAGCGCCTCGGGCGTCGCGCGGGGTTGTCCGAGGCGGAGATCTCCCGCGTCCCCGCGGGTCCCACTGCTGAGGGGTGGTCGGTGCGACAGGAGCTGCTGCTGCGGGCCACCGACGAGCTGCACGAGCACCGCCGGATCTCCGACGCGACGTGGTCGGGGCTCGCCCAGGAGCTCGACGAGGTCCGCCTCCTGGAGCTGTGCCTCCTCGTCGGCCACTACGAGATGCTCGCGATGACGCTCAACTCGGCCGGGACGCAGCCCGATCGCCGGCGACGGGGCCGCTGATCGCGACGTTCGCGCCGTCCGTGTCATCCGGTGTTCACATCCCGCACGTAGTTTGAGGGTGTGGACGATCGTCGCCGCACCCCCGATCCCGCGGATCTCCTCGGCCGCCGCGTGTTCCTCGGCGTCCTCGGGGCGGGCGCGGTCGGGCTCGTCGCCGGGGATGCGGTCCTCGACGGCCTGACGAAGGCGACCTCCCCGGTGACGAACGCCCTCCCCGAGGGCGTGCGCGCAGCGCTCCCCGCGCCGGGCGGCGGGTTCAGGATCTACACGGTCAATCCGCCCATGCCGCGCTTCGACCCCGCCACGTGGCGGCTGCGGATCGACGGCCTCGTCAACCGCCCGACGACGCTCACCCACGCCGAGCTGCTGCGGCTCCCCAGGGTCGAGCAGACCTCCGACTTCTACTGCGTCACCGGCTGGTCGGTGCAGGACGTCAAGTGGACCGGCGTGCGGTTCTCGACGCTCCTCGCCGCAGCCGGCGGCCTGCGGCCCGGCGCGAAGGCGCTGCGGTTCGTCTCGACCGAGAAGCCCTACGTCGACTACCTCACGGTCCCGCAGGTGATGGTCGACGATGCACTCGTCGCCTACGGGATGTACGACAAGGCGCTCCCACGCCCGCATGGGGCGCCCCTGCGGGTGATCATGCCGAAGATGTACGCCTACAAGGGCGTGAAGTGGCTCGAGCGCATCGAGGTCGTCGACCGCGAGGAGGCGGGGTTCTGGGAGCAGCGCGGGTACGACCGTGACCCGTGGCTGGACTCCGATGACGCCGTCTGAGGCGACCGTCCTCCCGGCGCCCGCCGCTCCGCCCGGCGCCGTGCCGGCCGCGCGAGGCCCGTCGCCGCTGGTGCACCGCTTCGGCGGCACCGAGCGGCTCCTCCACTGGATCCACGCGGCCGGCTTCCTCACGATGCTCGGCAGCGGGCTCCTCCTCTACCTCCCCGCGCTGAGCGACACGCTCGGCGGCCGGCCCGTCGCGAAGGCCCTCCACCTCGCCGCGGCCGCGGTGTGGATGACCGCAATCGCGCTCGTCGTCCTCCTCGGCGACCGTCGTGCTCTCGCCCGCACGCGCGCCGAGGTCGAACGCCTCACGGCCGACGACCGGGCGTGGCTGCGCCGGCGGCCCGCGCCGCAGGGCCGGTTCAACGCCGGGCAGAAGCTCCACACGGTCGTCCAGGCGGCCTTCGCCGTCCTCTTCGTCGTCAGCGGCCTGCTCCTGTGGGCAGGGGAGCGGGTCAACGAACTGCGGCTGCCGGGCACGATCGTCGTGCACGACGGCGCGATGTACGCCGCCGTGCTCCTCCTGCTCGGGCACCTGTGGCTCGCGCTCGTGTGGCCGCCGACCCGCCACGCGCTGAGGGGCATCGTGCGGGGGACGGTCCGGGCGGACTGGGCGGCGCGGCACCACCCGGCCTGGGCGTCGAGCGCGCGGCCCGTGTCGAGCGCGCCCCACCCGTCCCGCGCGGCTCTCGGCGTCGCGATCGCCCTCCTCGCGGCGGGCGCGCTCGTCACGGCGTTCGTCGTCCACGACTCCACCCAGGACATCGCGGGGGAGAGCGTGTCGATCGCGCCAGCGGCGGCGGTGCCGGAGCCTGCGACGGACGCTGCAGCCGCCGCCCCGCCGAGCGCCGCGCCGGAGATCCCGCCGCCCGCCGCGGGCACACCGCCGCTCGAGCTCGCGGGGGAGGCCCAGCAGCTCCAGACGCAGGGGGCGCTCAACGCGGCGATCGAGCGCTACCGGCTCGCGCTGCGAGAGCTGCCGGACCGCCCCGACGTCCGGACGGCCTACGGACTCGCCCTCGTCGACGCGGGCAACCTCGAGGAGGGACTCGCTCAGCTGCGCCGCGCCGCGCGCTTCCGGCCGGCGTTCCCGCCTGCGCAGGAGGTCCTCGACGCCGTCCTCGAGCGCGAGGCCGGCTGAGCGGCACCGCGGCCGAGCGCCGCCGTCTCGCTTCGGACGTTGTGTCCGAGGTAGACTCCGCGGCGTGACGACCACGATCGAAGACCTCGTCCGCGCGACGTACCCGGCGCTCGCCGCCGGCGACTCAGCGGCCCTCGACGAGCTTCTCGACCCCGAGTTCACGTCGAGCTTCGCCGAGGGGATGCCCGTCGCCGGCGGGATCCACCGGGGCCGGGAGGCGGCGCGGCAGGACGGCTGGTGGGCGATCGGGCGGCGATACGCCGTCCGGGCCGAGCCCGACGACTACGTGCCGTGTGCCGACGGGCGCCTGCTCGTCCTCGGCCGCTACCGCGGCCGCGCGCGGTCCGGCGACGGTGTCGTCGACGCCGCGTTCATGCACCTGTGGACCGCGCGCGACGGCCGTCTCGTCAAGCTCCACCAGGTGACCGACACCGCGCGCTGGGGACTCTCGTCCACGGAGGTCGACCGATGAGCGAGGACCGGGTCCGCATCGACATCGGCGAGGACCGCGTCGCCCGGCTGACGCTCGTCCGGGGTGCGGAGGGCAACGCGATCGACCCCGCGATGGTCGCCGCGCTCGACGTCGCGGTCGCCGCGATCGAGACGGCGCTCGGCCGCGGGCCCGAAGCGCGGCCGCGAGCCGTCCTCATCTCCGCCGAGGGGCGGGCGTTCACCGTCGGCGGCGACCTGCGTCACTTCCTCGGGCGCCGGGATGCTCTCGGGGAGGAGCTGTCCGCGATGATCGCGCCGTTCCACGACACGCTCCTGCGCCTCGCCTCGCTGCCGACGCCCGTCGTGTGCGCGATCGGCGGACCGGCGGCCGGCGGCGGGATCGGCCTCGCCTACTGCGCCGACGTCGTCCTCGCGTCCCCCCACGCGCGTTTCGCGTGCGGGTTCGGGCGCCTCGGCCTCAGCGGGGACGGCGCGAGCACGTGGTTCCTGCCCCGGCTGGTCGGCCTGCGCCGCGCGCAGGACATGATCGTCCG
>JBFIDS010000350.1:0-4355 GCA_041603715.1 Paraconexibacter sp.
AACCCCTTGCCGCCTCCCCCGCCGACGGCTTTGAACGCCACCGGGAAGCCCACCTCCACAGCGGTGGCCAGCGCGTCCTCCAGGGATGCGAGCGGCTCCTGCGTACCGGGCACGACAGGGACACCCGCGGCCGCCATCAGCCGGCGCGCGCCGGTCTTCGATCCCATTGCGCGGATAGCGCTCGCCGACGGCCCGATGAACGTCACGCCGACCTCCGCGCATGCGTCGGCGAAGTCGGCGTTCTCGGCGAGGAAGCCGTAGCCCGGGTGGATGGCCCGGGCGCCCGTCCGTCGCGCGGCATCGAGAATCCGATCGACACGGAGGTAGCTCTCGTCAGCGCGTGAGCCGCCGATCGCGACGGCCTCGTCGCACGCGGCGACGTGCGGCGCGTCCGAGTCCGCCTCCGAGTACACGGCGACCGAGGCGATCCCCAGCGCTCGGAGGGCGCGCGCGACCCGCACGGCGATCTCGCCCCGGTTGGCGATGAGAACCTTCTCGAACATCATCCCTCGATCACCAGCAGGACGTCGCCCTCCTGCACGCTTGCGCCTTCGGCGACGCAGATCTCGGTGACCGTGCCGTCGTCCTCGACCTCCACGGGCATCTCCATCTTCATCGACTCGATGATCACGACCTCGTCTCCGTCGGCGACGGTGTCGCCGACCTTCACGAGGACCTTCCAGACGTTGCCGGTGATGTGGGCCAGGACCTGTGTCATGGGTGATCTCCTCTCCGCGGATGACCGCGTGGTGGCGCTTGGCGGATGGGCGTGCCCTGCCGGCGGAGGCTAGGCGCGCCGGTCGGCCGCATGCATCACCCGCTGGGGACGAGTTCGTGCCTCGCGCGGAGTGGAGGGCTCCCATCGCGGTGCCGAGCGTGATTACGGTGGCGTCAGCACACCGACCGGGAGGTACCGATGCACTTCGCTCTCACCGACGAGCAGCAGATGATCCAGGACTCCGTCCGCGATTTCACGACCCGCGAGATCGTTCCCCGTGCCCGGGGCAACAGCCGCAACCACCACTTCGACACCGAGCTCGTCGGGCTGATGGCCGCGCAGGGATACCTCGGCTCGATCGTCCCCCGCGTCTACGGCGGGCCGGGCCTGGACTACATGTCGTACGGGATCATCCTCGAGGAGATCAGCGTCGGTTGCTCCTCCATGCGCACGGTGATCTCCGTCCAGACCTCCCTCGTCTCCAGCGCGATCCTGCGCTGGGGCACCGAGGAGCAGAAGCTCGAGATCCTCCCGCGGTTGTGCTCCGGCGAATGGCTCGGTTGCTTCGCGCTGACCGAGCCCGACACGGGGTCGGATGCCGCCAACCAGCGCACGCGTGCGACCCGTGTCGACGGTGGCTGGTCCATCAACGGCGCGAAGATGTGGATCTCCATGGGCAACCACGCACGGCTCGCGCTCGTGTTCGCCCAGACCGACCCGTCGAAGGGCGGGCGCGGCCTCGGCTGCTTCCTCGTTGACACCGAGGACCCCGGCTTCGGCTCGCAGGTCATCGAGGGGAAGATGGGCCTCCACGCCTCCGACACCGCGTCGCTCTCCTTCGATGACGTCTTCGTCCCCGACAACCGGGTGCTCGGCGAGATCGGGCAGGGCTTCAAGATCGCGATGACGACCCTGGACTCCGGCCGGTACTCCGTCGCAGCGGGCTCCGTCGGCGTGTGCCAGGGCTGCGTGAACCACTCGGTCGCCTACGCGAAGGAGCGCGAGCAGTTCGGCCGACCGATCGCCTCGTTCCAGCTCGTGCAGGCGCTGATCGCCGACATGGTCGTCCAGACGGAGGCGGCCCGCATGCTCGTGTGGCGCGCGGCCTACCTCAAGGACAACGGCTTGCCGAGCACCACCGAGACGTCGATCGCCAAGCTCTACGCGACGGAGGCATCGGTGGCCTGCGCCGATGCGGCCATCCAGGTCCACGGCGGCTCCGGGTACGTCGACGACCACCCGGTCGAGCGCTACTACCGCGACGCGCGGGTGACGACCCTCTACGAGGGGACGTCGCAGATCCAGCGCATGATCATCGGCCGGGCGGTCACGGGTATCAACGCCCTCGTCCCGGAGCCGGTGATTCCGTCACCGGCCGGCCTCCTGGCCGGCGAGCCGCAGGTAGCGTGACACGGCCTCGGCGCGGTTGGAGGCGCGAAGCTTGCGCAGGACGTGCTTGACGTGCGATTTCACGGTGCCCTCGGCGATCACGAGCTGCTGAGCGATCTCGGCGTTCGTCGCGCCGGTCCCCAGGAGCGCGAGCACCTCACGCTCCCGGCTCGTCAGCAGCGCCTCGCACTGCGTGTCCATCCGTAGATGCGGGGCGACGATGCGCGCGGCGGTCATGACGGCGGCGTTCCCGGTGCGTTGGCCGCCGGCGCTCATGGCCACGCCACCGGCCGAGATCTCGTCCAGCACCGAGGCGGTCGACGCGAGCATCCGGTGGACGTGTGCGCGCTGGGCATCGAGGCGCTCCATCAGGGTGGCTCGTTCCACCGCCCAGGCCAGACCTTCCGCGAACGCCCACAGGAGGTCACGATCGATCGTGTCCATCGCGCGCCCTGAGATCGCGCAGTCGGCGTGGACGAACCCGATGACCCGGGACTCGAACAGCACCGGCGTCGCGACGTAGGAGGTCGTCGCGAACTCCGTGACGAACGGCTTGAACGTGCGCGGATCGGCCACGGCGTCGTGGATGATCGCCGGCGCCCGCCGACGGAGCATCTCCGTCTCGATGACCAGACTCGTCAGCGGCAGTGGCTGCGCCGTCGTGAACGCCAGCAGCTCGGCGGCCCGCGCCGGATCACCGTCGACGTGGACACCGGTGGAGACCAGCTCCGAGCCGTCGACGCGGAAGACGACGCAGCGCTCGAAGCCACAGCTGCCGCAGAGGACGCCCGGAGCCATCTCAAGCAGGCACGCCATCGTCGTCGCCGCGTGCAAGCGGCTCAATCCCTCCTGGATGTTCGTGAGTCCGCGCAGCCGCCGCTGCGCTCCACGTTCCCGCAGCTCACGCTGACACGAGTACAGCTCGGTGAGGAGCGTTGTCGTCCGGGTCGGGGGAGGGCGGTCACCGACCTCGCGCAGCCGGTGCAACAGCGCCTCGACGCCCGAGTCGAGCAGCAGGACCACGGCATCGAAGTCGGTCGCGTCGAACGACTCGGCGGCGAAGGAGTCATCGCCGGTGAGCTCCGCGAGTTGTGCGAGCAGGCACCGCGCCCGCTCGAGCGGCTCCCGCCAGTCGGCAGGCCGCTCCGGCCGCGCTTTCGGGTTGGGGCGCTTGTAGACCGCAGCCGTGACCACGCTCGTGCTCATTACGTGAGACTAACCGGCTAATGGTGCCATTGGCAACTTCCGTACGTGGGTGAGGTCGCTCACGGAAATGAGATCTAGAGCCCATGGAATAGGCCTTTCTGGGGATCTCCAGTTCGGGCTCCGCGCGCGACTCGTCGGCGTTGCGTGAAGCCGGATTTACCAGCAGCGCCCTGCGTAGGTGACCTCGCAGCCCTCGCCCGTCGGGGCGACGGTGATCGTGTCGGTCGAGACCGCCGAGGAGTTCTCGCCACGCAGCACGATCTTCTGCGGGCGCTCGAGCTCGACGACCTCGTACGGCGGTGGGGACCACGACGTGAAGCGTGAGCTAGGACGCCACGAGGACCGGGAGGACGTCGCCGAGGATCCGCTCGACGTCGGCGCGGCTGATGTCCCCGGAGCTCCAGCGCTCGATGAGCCGGTCGGCGAGCACGAGGTACCCGTCGAGCGCGACGAGGACAGCGCGCGGTGGGTCGGCGTCCCCGAGGTGGTTGAAGGCGATCGCGCGGCAGAGTGCTTCGCGGGCGCGTCCGGCGAGCGCGGCGACCTCGCGGTCCGACGACGAGGCGGCCCGGAAGAGGAGGAGGACGGCGGGGTCCTCGTGCTGCACGCCGTCGAGCCACATACCGAGGTTGCGTGGGAGCTTCGCGCGCACCGGGACGCCCGGGTCCACGAGGAAGCGCTGCGCGACGCGCTCGATCGCGACGGTGACCGCGGCGCGCTGGATCTCGGCCCGGGATTCGAAGTAGCGGTAGAGGAGGTTGCGGGTGACGCCGGCGGCGGCGGCGATGTCCTCGAGGCCCACGTCGTCCTCCGCGCGCGTGGCGAACACGCCGAGGGCCGCGTCGACGAGCTGGGCGCGGCGCGCGGCGGGCGGGAGGCGGCGGGCGGTGCTCACGACGCCGAGCCTACCTTGTTGTACGTAAAGTACAATTAGTCTGGTACGGTCCCGCGTCATGTCCCGTTCGAGGCTGTCCCTCGTCGCCGTCGCGCTCGCCCTCGCCGCGGTCCCGTCGACTGCCTCCGCCGCGCCGGCCGCGCCTCC
>JBFIDS010000351.1:0-4349 GCA_041603715.1 Paraconexibacter sp.
ACCACCCGGGCACCGAGCTCGTCGGCGGCGACTTCTACGACGTCTTCCCCGTCGACGGGGGCGGCTGGGGCGTCGTGCTCGGCGACGTGTGCGGGAGCGGGCCGGAGGCCGCCTCGCAGACCGCGCTCACCCGGCACTCGGTCCGCATGGCCGCGCTCTTCGACAGCACGCCGCCATCCGTCCTGCACGCGCTCAACGAGGCGCTGCTGCGGTCGGGCGCCGAGCGGTTCACCACGGCGGCGTTCGCCCGGCTCGTGCCCGACCCGCGGACCGGCGCCGTCGACGTGCAGCTCGCCTCGGCGGGACATCCCGCGGCGCTCGTCGTCCGCGCCGACGGGACCACGCAGGAGACGAACGCCGCGGGGCCGCTCCTCGGCCTGCTCGAGTTCACCGAGGAGGAGCTGCGTCCCTGGAGCTTCCGGCTCGATGCGGGCGACACGTTCGTGCTCTTCACCGACGGGCTCGTCGAGGCCCGCCGCCACGGCGACCTGTTCGGCACGACCCGCCTCGCCGACCTCGCGCGCCTGTCGTCGCACCTCCCTCCCTCCGACCTCGCGCGCACGCTCGTCGAGGCGGCGCTCGCCCACGCCGACGCCCCGGTCCACGACGACATCGCCGTCGTCGTCCTGAGAGCGGGCGACTGACGCACGTCTCGCGCGGCGAGCGTGCAGCCGGCCCCGGCGCGAGCGGTCCGTCAGCGCGCGATCGCGGCGACGACGTGGGCGCGCTGCTCGCGCAGAGCGGCTCGCGCCTCGGGGAACCGGGGACCGGCGAGCGGGGTCCCGTGGAAGCCGCCGCGGATGACGACGAGCCGGCAGTCGGTCCCCGCCTCTTCGCACCGGCGCGCCCAGGCTCTCGCCTCCCGGAGGACGAGCTCGTGGGTCCCGACGTGCAGCAACGTGGGCGGCAGCCCGGCTGGGTCGCCGAACAGCGGGGAGATGCTCGGCTCGCGGAGATCCCGGCCCGGCGCGTAGGCACGGGCGGAGCGCCGCAGGGCGGGAACCGACACGTAGCAGTCGATCCCGGCGGCCGCGAGCATCTCCTCGTCGGTCATCTCGAGGTCGAGCCACGGCGAGACGAGCACGAGGCTCGCCGGCATCGGCAGCCCCTCGTCGCGCAGCCGGGCGGCGACCGCGATCGCGAGGCCCCCGCCCGCGCTGTCGCCCGCGAGGACGCATGGCCCGTCGGTGACGCACGCGGCGTGGCGCAGCGCGGCCGTCGCCGCGTCGAGCGCCGCCGGATGGGGATGCTCCGGGGCGAGCGGGTAGTCGACGACGAGGCCCGCCACACCGAGCGGTGCGATCAGCGCCGAGACCCACCGCCACTGCGGCGGGAACGGGCCGCTCACGTAGCCCCCGCCGTGGAGGAACACGACGACGCCCGCGTCGCGGCGCTCTCGGTCCAGCCAGACCACACGCGATCCCGCGACGACGCCCTCGGTGACGACGTGCGCAGCGGCGACATCCTCGGGCGGATCGAGAGCGGCGCCCTCCCGCATCACCGCGAGGGACGCACGCGCCGCCCTGGGCTTCAACGTCGCCCGGAGCACGATCCGGGCTGCGGCCATCTGGATGCTCATCGGTCCCGTCCTCCCTCGGGCCGTCGATCGTCGCAGATCGCCGCGCCCCGTCAGACCGGAGCGCCAGGAGCGCCACCCCCTCCGCCCCGCGACGCCTGTAGGCGCGCGAGCTCCGCCGCGACGAACTGCTCGTGAGCGAGCTCATCCTCGCGCGCCCGGCGTGGGCTCCAGTGCCCGGACATGAGGAAGATGAGCGGGATGAACAGGACCTGGCCGGCGAACGCGATCCACCAATAGGTCTGCCACTGACCCGGGGCGTCCTCCTGGGCCTCGCGGACGTCCTGCCCGCTCTCGGCGAGAACACGCAGGTCGGAGGCCGGGATCTCGGCGATCGACTCGAGCTCCGCGACCGCGGCGAGCACCGGCTGGCCCGACGTGAGGAGGAACGTCGCGTCCGCGGGCGGCACCTCGCCGAGTGCGGCGAGCCGCTCGGTCGCCTCCTCGGGGCTCACGCCCAGGCCGGCGGTGATCGCGGCGACGGCGCGTCGCTGCGCGGCCTCGTCGTCGGGGTCGCCGCTCAGGGCGAGCAGCGTCCCCGGATCGATCACCTGCGCGGTCGCGAGCTCCTCCTCGTAGGTCGCGGCGAGCGTCACCGCACGCGCCACCTGCTCGGCGGGCAGGCCGCTGATCGCCGTGAGCGCGCGGACCTGCGCCTGCTGATCGGCCGGGTCGGCCTGCAGGCCGGCGAGCACCTCCGGATCGATCCGGTCGAGCACCTCGACCTGCTCCGGGTAGGCGGCGGCGATCCGCTGGACGCGCGGCCCGTCGTCGACGAGGGGCGAAGTCGCGGGGACGACGAGGAGGAGCGCTGCGAACGAGACCGTGACGACGGCGCGGATCGTCCACCCCCAGACGGCGAGTCCGGTCGCGGTCGCCGCGGGGTTGTGCTTCTCGATGGTCTCCGTGAACGCCGCCATCCACGCGACGTAGGCGAGCCCCCCGCCGAACGCGGCGACGACGAAGTACGCCTTGAACGTCCCCTCCGTCGTTCCCGGGTCCGTCGCGGCGGACGCGAACAGCGCGACGCCGACGAGGCTGATGAGCGCTCCGGCGAGCATGAACGGCTTGCGGACGCGGAACCGATCGGAGAGCACGCCGGCGAGCACGAGCGCGATCGCGTTCGTCACCCAGTACCAGTTGGCGATCGAGTTCGACGTCTGCTCGCTGAACCCGAACACGCTCGCGAAGTACACGACGATGAACGCGACGAGCACGAAGTAGAGGATGAGGAACGTGCTGATCGCGACGGCGGGGGCGAGGATGTCCGTGCGGAGCATCTGCCGCCAGTGCCCCTTCAGCGCGGCGTCGGGGTCGAGCCCGGCGGCCCGGGCCTCCACGAGCTCACGGTCGCGGATGCTCACCATGACCTGGTCGCGCAGCCGCGGGGACAGCTCCCTCAGCCCCAGCAGCGCGATCAGCGCGACGACCAGCCCGGCCGCGCCGCAGACGTAGAACTGGAACTCCCAGTTGGGATGGCTGTCGAGCGTCTCGGTCGCGACCCGCGTCACGATGAGGCTCCCGAGCACCGGGCCGAGGGTCCAGAAGCCCATCGCGACGCCTCGGCCGACCTGCGGCGAGAAGTCGCGGATGAGTGCCGGCGTCGCGACGAGCGCGGCCCCTTCGACGACGCTCAGGACCGCGAACAGCGTCGTGTAGGTGCCCTTGCTCCCGGCGTTGGGCAGTCCGAACGCGATGATCGCGCCGCTGATGATGAGGCCCCCCACGACGATGTTCGCGCGCCCGTAGCGGTCGGCGAGCCCCGCAGCGAGCGATGCGAACGCGCCGGCGGCGTTCCCGATCACGAGGACGAGGACGAACTCGGTCCAGCTGAACCCGAAGTCGGCGATGATCTTCGTCGCGACCGAGCCCTGGACGTAGAGCTCGTAGTAGAGGACGACGGTGCAGAGCACGGTGAGCCCGAGGTGGAAGATCCGCGGGCCCGTCCGGGGGTAGCGGTCGAGCTGGCGGTGCCAGAGGCGGCCGAGCCCTCGCGGGGGACCGGCGACGGCGTCTGCGGCAGGAACGGCCATGATCGTCCTCCTCGGTCTGCCTGCCCGCACGTTCGATCATAGGTGTGGCCGAGCGTGGCCGTGGGGGGGTCACGGTCCGCGCGACCGGGGAGAATTCCACCCATGCCGCGGATCGGCGCGCGGCCGCTACGACCCGCCGTCCCGGTCCCGGCTCGGCTGCACGCGCTTGGGCTCGCCGGGCATCTTCGGGTAGTCGGGCGGGTAGGGCATGTCGCCCTCCTCGTCGCGCGCGTAGAGATCGAGGAGCGGCTGCAGCGAATGGGCGACGTCGTCGATCGCCGCGTGCAGGTCCCCGCGCTCAGCGAACCGTGCCGGCATCGTGGCGACCGTGAAGTGCGACGGGTCGACCTCGGTGAGCTCGTCCCACTCGACGGGGGCCGAGACCGGCGCGCCGGGGCGCGGCCGGATGGAGTAGGCGCTGGCGATCGTGCGGTCGCGGGCGTTCTGGTTGTAGTCGATGAAGACCTTCTCGCCCCGCTCCTCCTTCCACCACTTCGTCGTCACCTCGCCGGGCATCCGCCGCTCCAGCTCGCGGCCGAAGGCGATCGCGGCGTGTCGCACGTCGGTGAACGTCCAGCGCGGCTCGATGCGCACGTAGATGTGGACGCCGCGACCCCCGGAGGTCTTCGGGAAGCCGACGTACCCGAGGTCACCGAGGAGGGTCCTGGCCTCGGCGGCGACCCGGACGGCGTCGGCGAAGTCGGTACCCGGCTGCGGGTCGAGATCGAGCCGCAGCTCGT
>JBFIDS010000352.1:0-4342 GCA_041603715.1 Paraconexibacter sp.
CGGAGCAGGCCCTCCCGGGCGGCGACGAGGTCGAGCGGGACCGCGGCGTCGGCCGCGTGCGTCGGGGTGGAGCACGACACGGCGGCGACGTCGTCGATGAGGGTGCGGTCGCCGTCGTGCCCGACCGCGGCGATGACGGGCGTGCGCAGGAGAGCGACCGTGCGGCACAGCGTCTCATCGCTGAACGTCATGAGGTCCGCCACCGAGCCACCGCCGCGCGCGACGACGATGACGTCCACGGAGCCGGTCGCCGCGAGGTCCTGGAGCGCACGGGTGATGCGGGGAGCGGCGTGGCGGTCCTGGACGGGGGCGAACGCCCACACCACGCGACCCGCCCACCCGCGCCGGCGCAGACCGGCGAGGACGTCGTTGCGCGCCTCCCCGGTCTCCGCGGTGACGACCCCGATCGTGCGGGGGATCTGCGGGCGGGGGAGCGTCTTCTGGGGCTCGAACAGGCCCTCGTCGCCGAGGCGGCGGCGCAGGCGCGCGATCTGGGCGAGGAGGTCGCCCTCGCCGGCGACCCGCAGCGCGACGGCGCGGAACGAGAAGGCCCCGGAGGAGGTGCGTGAGCCGGGGTAGTAGTCGACACCGCCGCCGACGACGACCTGCGTGCCGTCCGCGAGCGCGCCCTCGGGGAGGCGCAGCCGGTCGAAGTCGGTGCGCCACATCGAGACCGCGACCGCGCCGTCGCCGTCCCGCAGGTCGAAATACACGCTCTTCGCGCGGACCCGGACGCCGACGACCTCACCGGTGAGCTGGACGCGGGCGAACTCGCGCAGCCGCACCTGCAGCCGCTTCGCGTAGGCCCCGACCGGGAAGGGGCCCGGCAGCGTGGAGCCGGCGATGCCCGTGGGTCGGGCGGGACCGGTCACGGGATCGTCGGGCGCGGCCACGGGCCCCACGATAGTCGCGGCCACGGGCGGCGCTGCCCGCGGCCCGCCCTCCTACTTCCTCGGGACCCTGACGTTCACCGACCGCGAGCGGATCGTCCCGCCGTCGGGGTTGCGCCAGCTGAGACGGATCCGGGTCGTGCGCCGGATCCTCACGCCTGCGTGCAGGTAGTGGCGACGGGAGTCCGTGCGGACCGTGCGAAGGGTCCGGTACGTCTTCGCCCCGGCGGGCCGGCCCTCGATCCGCACCGACTCGCGCCGGCCGGGGCGGCCCGGGCGCAGCAGGCCCCAGACGGCGACGCGGCCACCGCCGCGACGGGTGCGGGGCTTCGCGATGTGGATCGGGAAGCGGTAGGCGGCGTAGCCGGGCTTGCGCTTGCCCTCGAGCGTCGTCAGCCCGCTCTGGAACGTCGCGCCGTAGCGGGCGAGCGCCGTCTTTCCCTCGACGGGCTTGTCGTCGACGAGGAGGAACTGGGACAGCGCCTTCACCCCGGACATCCGCCAGGTCATGTACTCCGACTCGTTGAGGTAGGACGCCTGGCGGGAGAGGGACACGCCGACCGGGTCCGGCGGGTCGGTCTGGTAGCCGTACTCGGTGAGGTAGAGCGGGAAGCCGCCCTTGCCGCCGCCCGGGATCCGCTGCCCGTAGCGGCGGAAGATCCGGCCCATGAGCGAGCTGAGGTCGCGCAGGTTGCCGGTCGTGTAGTTCTCGCGGTCGGAGGGCCGCGCCGTCGGCGGCTGCGCGAGCTCGTAGGGATGGTGGGCCCAGCCCGTGATGCGGAACAGGCCGGGGTGCTGCTCACGGAAGGTCTCGAGCGGCTTCGTGGTGGGGCAGCCGTTGCGGACCGCCGCCTCGCCCCGGAGCGCCTGGCCGTTGTCGTCGAGGCAGTACATCCGCAGGATGAACGTCCGCGGGCGCAGCGCCCGCGTCTCGCCGCGCGCCCGCGGCTGGCCCTTCGGGGCGGTCTCCCCGATGAGGATCGTGTCGTCCGCGTGGCCACTCAGCGTGAGCCCGGCCTGCGCGGCCTCGACGAGCCCGCGGTAGATCCGCGGCGCCGCCTCGGTGAACCCGCCCGGGGCCTTCGGGTCGGCGACCCACTGCGGCGTGAGCCAGCCGGGCTGGTTGGGCTCGTTCCAGATCGACCAGTACGAGATCCGCGGCAGGCCGGGGGTGCGCCCGTTGTAGCGCGTGCCGACCGCGATGACGAAGCGGCCGAACTCCTCGGCGTCGGGCGTGTAGGTCTCGCGGATGTCGGCGCGATCCGGTCGGCCCGCCGCCCAGTTGGGCACCGGCGAGGTGAGGTTGAGGTTCACGGCGATCCCGCGGTTCTTCGCGGCGACGAGGAGTCGGTCGTAGCGGTCCCAGGCGCCGGGCGGGTAGGACGCGGGGTCGGCGGAGTTGAAGCCCGCGGGCTTGACGTCGGAGTCGGGCGCGACGAGCCGCCAGAACACGGACACGCGGATGCGGTCGACGCCGAGCCGCTTGAGGCGGTCGAGCGTGCGCTTCTGCGTCGTCTCGTCCCCGTAGACGAGGAGGGGGTCGTCCTGGAAGATCGACTCCTGGGTGGACGAGGCCCCCGCCGCGGCGGGCACGGCGAGAACGACGACGAGGGTCGCGACGAGGATGCGGAACGGGCGGAGGAGGATGCTCATGGGTACGTCCCCTGCAACAGCGCCCGGGCCGCGGCGTTGCGGTGGGCGGCGTGCGAGGATCGCACACGTCAGGGGGCGCCCGCGCGGGTAGGGTCCGCCGCGATGACCGCCCCTCGGGTCCGCACGATTCTCCTGGGCGTCGTCGTGCTCGCCGTCGTCCTCCGGGTCCCGACCCTCGGAGCGCAGTCGCTGTGGGCCGACGAGGCGGCGACCGTGGACGTCCTCGATCGAGGGTTCGGCGACCTCTACGCCGCCATCCGCGACCAGGAGTCGACCCCGCCGCTCTTCTACGTGGTCGCGTGGTTCGTCGCGCAGGTGCTCGGGCTGGGGGAGGCCGCGGTCCGGGTCGTGCCCGTCCTCGCCGGGATCGCCACCGTGCCCGTCGTGGCCGCGATCGGGATGCGCCTCGGGGGACCCCGGGCCGCGGTGGCGGGCGGGCTCCTCGTCGCGACGAACCCGCTCCTCGTCTGGTTCTCGCAGGAGGCGAGGGCCTACGCGCTCCTCGTGCTGCTCTGCGCGCTCAGCGTCCTCCTGCTGCTGCGGCTGCTCGACGCGCCGCGGAGCCCGGGCCGTCTCGTCGCGTGGGGGGTGGTCGTCGGTCTCGCATTCGCCACGCACTACTTCGCGGTCTTCCTCGCCGCGGCCGAGGCCGCGTGGCTCCTCGCGGTGCTGCGCCGCGGCCCCGGTCCGGTCGTCCGGCCGCTCGCGACGGGGCTCGCGCCCGCGTCCGCGATCGGCCTCACGCTGCTCCCGATGTTCCTCGAGCAGCGCTCGGCGGATCGTGCGTCGTTCATCTCACAGGAGCCGTTCTCCGAGCGGGCCGCGCAGATCCCCAAGCAGTTCCTCGTCGGCTACGACGCCCCGGTGGAGGTCGTGTTCACCACGATCGCGGTGGCGCTCGCCGTCCTCGCACTCGGCGCGCTGGCGCTCGCGGTGCGCCGGGGCGACGCCGCCGCCCCGGCCCGGTCCCTCGCCATCGTGGCCGCGTTCACGCTCCTCGTCCCCTTCGCGCTCGCCGTCGTCGGCGACGACTACGTCATCGCGCGCAACCTCATCCCGGCGCTCGCCGTCGTCCTCGCGCTCATCGCGGCCGGGATCGTCGCCCTGCCACCGCGCGCCGGAGTCGCGGTCGCGGCCGGGCTCGCGCTCATCGGGACCTCGACCGCGGTCGCCGTGCAAGCCACCGACCGCTATCAGCGGGAGGACTGGCGAGCCGCGATCGACTCGATCGGCCCGCCGACACCGGGGGCGCCGCGCCTCGTGGTCGTCACCCCGGGCTCCGGCCGTGTCGCAGCGCTGCACTACCTCGGCGAGGGCGCCTTCGAGGCGCCCGACGACCCGTCGGCCGTCGTCGTCGCCCGCGAGATCGCGGTCGTCTCGGTCGCGGAGCGCGGCGAGGACGGGTCGGATGCGCTGCGGCGCATCCAGGGGGTCGTGCCGCTCACGGGGTTCGTGCCGAGCTGGACCCGCACCGCCGATCGCTGGGCGACGGCGCGCTTCGTCGCCCTCGTGCCCTCCGAGGCACTCGTCGGCAGCGCCGGCTCCGGCATCCCGCGCACGGTCGTGCTCGTCGAACCCTGATCCGACCGGCGCCACGGACCGGTTGACAGAGTGTCAAACGACGAGGGGGACGTCGGTATCCTGAGCGCATGGACGAGTTCGACATCATCGTCGTCGGCGCGGGATCGGCGGGCTGCGTCGTCGCCGCCCGGCTCTCGGAGGATCCCGGGACGCGGGTCCTCCTCCTCGAGGCGGGGGGACCGGCGCGGAAGAAGGAGATCCGCATCCCGGCCGCGTTC
>JBFIDS010000353.1:0-4335 GCA_041603715.1 Paraconexibacter sp.
GGCGAGAGCCGCGAGCGTCCCCGCTGCGCTCGCCCAGAAGATCCACCGCCAGCCCGGACCGGACGCGAGGACGCCGCCGAGCACCGGTCCGGCCGCCGACGCGGCGGCCGTCCAGGTCGTCCACAGCCCGACGACGCGACGTCGCTCTGCGCGGTTGCGCGCGGCGGCGGCGAGCATCGCCAGCGAGGCGGGCATCGTGAGCCCGACGCCCGCACCCTGCAGCGCGCGGCCGGCGATGAGGGTCGCGGCGTCCGGTGCGACCGCGCAGACGAGGGAGCCGAGCCCGAGGGTCCCCACCCCCGCCATGAACGCGCGTCGCCGGCCGATCCGGTCGGCGAGCGCGCCGCCGGCGGGGAGGATCGCGATCGGTGCGAGCAGGTAGGCCTGGGCGACCCATCCCTGCGCGGCGGGGGAGAGGCCGAGGTCGCGCTGGATCGACGGGAGCGCGACGGTGATGACCGTCCCGTCGAAGAGCGCGATGGCGGCTCCGATGGTGGCCGCGACGAGCGCGGGCCAGATGCGGTGGGGTCCGACGATAGAGCCACGATCGTCGCATATCGCCCTTCCGCCCGCCGCGGGAGGTCGTCGCGCGCCCGGCGACCTCCCGGATCCGCTCGCGGGCCCCCGGGAACGAGCCGTCTCGGTCAGTCCTCCAGCTGGTCGACCGTGCACTCCCTCGGTGCCTTGTCGTCGCGCCAGCGCTGCACCTTCGTCCCGTGACGGATGCGACCGTCGCTCGCGTGGTCGTAGGTCACCTCGACGACGAGCTCCGGACGCAGTGCGACCCACTCGAGCGCGTCGTCGGGGCGCCAGCGCGACGCGTCCCCGGTTCCCCGCTGGCCGGTCTCGTAGGGAGCGAGGCGGTCGACGAGCTCGCGCTTCTCCTTGGCGCGGAAGCCGCTGGAGTGACCGACGACCCGCAGTTCGTCCCCGTCGTAGACGCCGAGGATGATCGAGCCGACGGTGCTCTCCTCCTTGCCCGGTCGCCAGCCGACGACGACGGCGTCGAGCGTGCGTACGCGTTTGACCTTCACCATCCCGTCGCGCTTGCCAGGGACGTAGGGCGCGGCGGTCTGCTTCGCGATGACGCCCTCGGCCTCGTGGAGCCAGCGCTCGGCCTCGGCGGCGGTCCACGCGACCGGGGTGAGCGAGAACGGGTGGCCGCCGGCCGCGGGGTCGTGGGTGGCGACCCACGCCTCCAGCCGGGAGCGGCGCTGGGCGTAGGGCGTCTCGAGGAGGATCTCGTCCCCGTCGAGGAGGAGGTCGAAGGCAACGAAGCGCGCGGGCGTCTCGACGCTGAGGCGCGCGATCCGCGAGGCGGCCGGATGGATGCGCTGCGAGAGCGTGTCGAACGTGAGGGAGGCGCCGTCGGGGGCGTCGACGACGAGCTCGCCGTCGAGCACGGCCCGGGGACCCTCGGGGAAGGTGACCTCGGGGAAGTAGCGGTGCAGCGGCTTGCCGTTGCGCGACTGGATGTACGTCGGGAGGTTTTCGTCGCCGGCCCCTCCGAGGAACACGATCGCGCGGAAGCCGTCCCACTTCGGCTCGTAGGCCCACCCGTCGGCCTCGTCGGGCAGCCCCTTGCGCGGGCGGGCGAGCTGGGGTGGCAGCGGCGGCTGGAGGGCGAGCGGCATGACGCCCGGGACCCTACCCGTGCTCCCCGGCGGCTCCGACGTCCGTCTCCTCGCCCCGGGGTGCGAGGAAACGGACGTTCGAGCATGCGTCAGCGCGGGGAGAGGATGAGGCAGGTCGTCGTCGCGTGCGCGACGAGCTTGCCGGTCGCCGCCGCGACGAGGCGGCCCTCTGCCGTCGCGATCGTGCGTCCCCGGTGGAGGACCGTCCCCTCCGCACGCAGCGTCCCGGCCTCGGCGGCCACCCCGCCGACGTAGTTGATCCCGAGCTCGACGGTCGTGTAGCCGACGCCGACCGGCAGCGTCGTGTGGACGGCGCAGCCGACGCAGGAGTCCAGCAGCGTCGCGATGGCCCCGCCGTGGACGGTCCCCAGCGGGTTGCCCATCCAGCCCGCCGCCTCGGCCTCGAACACGATGCGGCCCTCCTCGATCTCCGTGATGCGGAACCCGAAGGCGCGGCCGATCGGCGGCGGCGGCAGTTCCCCGGCCGCGACCGCGCGCCAGATCTCGAGCCCCGTCATCGTCGCGCCGGCCTGGACGGTCGCCGTCGCGTCCTCCCAGGCGAACGTGTGCATCGCGGTGCTCATGCGACCACCTCGACCGGGCCCGCCGCCGTCGGGAGGGCCGCCGCAGCGGCCGGGACGGCGGGGACGGGGACGGGGTCCACGCGGCCGATCGAGACGAGCGTGGCCGCCGCGGCGAGGGCCGCGAGGGTGAGGACCACCCACGCGCCGTCGAACGCCGCGGCGTCGGTCGCCGTCCCGAGGACGGGGACGAGGACCGCGATCCCGAGGGCGCTGCCGAGCTGGCGGCCCATGGTGAGCAGCGCGGCCCCCGTGGCGAAGCGGGTGGGAGGCAGCGACGCCGCCGCGATCGAGGTGAGCGCCGGGTTGATGAGGCCGACGCCGACCCCCCCGACGATCATCCCGGGGAGGAACGTCGTCGCGTACGCGGTGCCCTCGCCGAGGAGGAGCGTCCACGACGCGCCGCCGGCGGCGAAGAGGCCGGCGCCGATCCCGCCGACGAGCGGTGCGCCGAAGCGGGCCCCCAGTCGGGCGCCCGGCACGCTGGCCAGCGCGGCGGCGAGCGGGCCCGGTGAGAGCATCAGTCCGGCGGCGAGGACGTCCTCCTCCCAGACCTCCGTGAGGAAGAGGACGGAGCCGAGGAGCAGCGCGGCGAACGCCGTGAAGAAGAGGAGGGCGCCGAGGACCGCGAGCCGGAACGAGCGCACCGCCACGATGGCGGGTTCGATGAGCGGCGCGGGATGGCGCCGGGCGCGGATGGCGACGACGGTGAGGAGGGCGGCCGCGGCGCCGAGCGCGCCGAGGACGCGCCCCGAGGTCCAGCCCCACTCCTCGCCGTTGACGATCGCCCCGACGAGGGCGGCGGTTCCCGCCACGAACGCGAGGGCGCCGAGCACGTCCGGGACGCGCGTGTCCTCGTCGCGGATCTCGCGCAGGACCCGGGCGCCGAGGACGATTGCGGCGAGCCCGATCGGCACGTTCACGAGGAACACCCAGTGCCAGCTCAGCCCGACGAGGAGGCCGCCCACGACGGGCCCCGCCGCGGCGGCGACGCCGCCCGAAGCTGCCCAGATGCCGATCGCGACGGGTCGATCCTTCCCGGGGAACTCGGGGAGAAGGAGACCGAGGGACGCCGGGACGAGCAGTGCGGCCCCCGCCGCCTGCACGACGCGCGCGCCGACGAGGACCTCCACCGACCCCGAGAGCGCGCAGGCCGCACTTGCGAGCGTGAAGAGCCCGAGGCCGGCGAGGAACGTCCGCTTGAGGCCGACGCGGTCGGCCCAGCGCCCGGCGGGGACGAGGAGCGCGGCGAAGACGATCGCGTAGCCGTTGAGGACCCAGGAGAGGTCGGCGAGCGTTGCGCCCCCGAGGTCGGCCCGGATGTCCGGGAACGCGATGTTGACGATGAAGAGGTCGAGGCTCGAGACGAAGATCCCGATGCACACGACACAGAGAACCTGCCAGCGACGTTCCATGGAAGCCTCCGGGGGTGAGGTCGGTTGCATGATGCAATGCACTGTAGGGACCTCGGTTGCATCATGCAACTCATTCGCGCTACTCTCGCCCCATGCTGCGCAGCGACTTCGATGGCCAGGTCTGCTCCGTCGCTCGCGCGCTCGAGGTCGTCGGGGAGCGGTGGACGGTCCTCATCCTCCGTGACGTCTTCCTCGGCCTTCGCCGCTTCGACGAGATCCGCGCCGATCTCGGGATCGCCCGCAATGTCCTCTCGACCCGGCTCGACAAGCTCGTCGACGAGGGGGTTCTCGAGCGCCATCGCTACCAGGAGCGTCCGCCGCGCGACGAGTACCGCCTCACGGAGAAGGGCCTCGCGCTGTGGCCCGTCGTCGTCTCGCTCATGAAGTGGGGCGACGAGTACGCCCCCGCCCCGGGAGGGCCGCCGGTCGTCATGCACCACCGCGACTGCGGGGGCGAGGTGACGTCGCACCGCACGTGCGCCCGCTGCGGCGCGTTGCTCGGTGCGCGCGACGTCGTCGCCTCGGCGGGGCCGGGCGCGGCGCCGGAGCATCCGCTGAAGCGGCGGGCGTCCGCCGGCGCCTGACGCACCCGCGCGACTACCCTCGCCGGGTGCTCCTCCTCTTCGACATCGACGGCACCCTCCTCATCAAGGCCTACGAGGCCCACCGGGCGGCGCTGCACGCCGCCATCCGGGACGTGCTCGA
>JBFIDS010000354.1:0-4330 GCA_041603715.1 Paraconexibacter sp.
CGTGCCTGGCGAGCCGCCGCGCCCCGCGGAGCCCACGCGAGCGCGGCGGCCCGCGTCGGTCGCGCCCCCGCACCCCGCTCAGGCGATGACGCCCGCGCTGACGAGCGTGAGGACGAGCGCGCCGACGATCACCCGGTAGACGACGAAGATCCCGAACGAGTGCGTCGCGATCCAGTGCAGGAGGAACGCGATCGCCGCGTAGCCGACGATGAACGCGAAGACGGTCGCCACCGCGGTCTCGAGGAACCCCGCGCCGCCCTCCTCGCCGATCTTGCGCAGCTCGTAGAGGCCGCTGAGCACGACGGCCGGCACGGAGAGGAGGAACGAGTACCGCGCGGCGGTCGGCCGGTCGAGGTTGAGGAAGAGGCCCGCGGTGATCGTCGCGCCCGACCGCGAGACCCCGGGGATCAGCGCGAGCGCCTGCGCGAAGCCGATGAGGACGCCGTCGCGCATCGTGAGGTCCTCGATCTGCCGCTCGCGCTTCCCGGTCCGCTCGGCGGCGACGAGCACGAGGCCGAGCACGATGAGGGCGGCGCCGATGAGGTAGAGGCTGCGGGCCTCGTCCTCGATGGCGTCGCTGAACGCGAGCCCGAAGACGCTCACCGGAATCGTGCCCACGATGATGAACCAGCCCAGGCGCGCGTCGAGGGTCCCCCGGGCCGCCGGGTCGCGCAGCGAGCGCAGCCAGCCGACCGCGATGTTCCAGAGGTCCTTGCGGAAGTAGAGGAGGATCGCCGCCATCGTGCCGAGCTGCGTGACGGCGGTGAACGCGGCGCCGGGGTCCTCCCACCCGAGGAAGGCGGGCACGATCCGCAGGTGCCCGCTGGAGGACACCGGGAGGAGCTCGGTCGCGCCCTGCACGATCCCGAGGACGATGGCCTGCAGAAGGTCCATGAACCCGCGGAAGGGTAGAGAGAACCCGCCCGCCGACGTCGAGTGGTGGGAGGCCTACCCCCTGGGGGAGAGAAAGATGCGTACCGGTGAAGACGCGCGCGACGTGCGCGCGCGGAGAGACTTCCATCACCGTCACGAGGAAGAGGGAGAACACCGCGATGAGCACCCCGGCCAAGCCGAAGCGCCGCAGCATCTCGAAGACCCACGAGCGCATCTCGCAGCTCGGGTGGGAACCGTCCTACCACCAGCCGGTCGCGAAGTACCCGACGCGCTACCACCTTCCCAAGAAGGCGAAGGACCCCATGAAGCAGATCATGCGGGAGTACCTTCCGATGGAGCTCGAGAAGGACGAGCGCGTCTACGGCGGTCACGACGCGGCGGTCCGCTCCGGGATGACGGGCAAGGCCTCCGAGCGCTGGCTCGAGATCCTCAAGCCCTACCTGCAGGTGACGAACTTCGCCGAGGTCGGCGCCGGCCGCTGCATGTCGATGCTCATCGACGCGGTCCCGAACAACGAGCTGCGCAACGGCTACCACGTCCAGTTCCTCGACGAGGTCCGTCACACCGGCATGCAGATGTCGCTCGCGCGCTGGTACGCGAAGAACTCCAACGACCCGTACGGCTGGAACATCGGCGCCCAGGGCCTCGCCCGCGACCCGGTCACCGGCCCGGGCGTGAGCATGCTCTCGCACTTCATGGTCGGCGATCCGATCCAGTGCGCGTTCACGCTGCAGATCGTCGCCGAGACGGCGCTCACGAACGTCGCCTTCGTCGCTCTGCCCGACGTCGGCCAGCGCAACGGCGACTTCGCGATGCCGACGACCTACATGTCGGTCCAGTCCGACGAGGCGCGCCACATCTCCAACGGCTACGCGACGCTCCTCACGGTGTTGCAGGACGACCGCAACGCCGAGTTCATCGTCCGCGATCTCCAGCAGGCGTGGTGGATCAACCACAGCTACCTCGACGCGTTCACGGGCGCCGTCCTGGAGTGCTTCAGCGAGGACCGCTCCGACCCGGAGTCGCACCTCGACAAGTGGGACCGCTGGATCCGCGACGACTGGTACCGCTCCTACCTCCTCAAGCTCGGCAAGCTCGGCGTCGACATCCCGCCGGACATGTTCGACCGGGCCCGCGAGCGCCTCGTGAAGGGGCTCGCCCACAAGAACGCGGTCTTCGGGTACGCGTCCTGGCCGATCCACTTCTGGCGCTTCGACAAGTACACCGAGAAGGACTACGAGTGGTTCGAGAGGCACTACCCGGGCTGGTACAACGAGTACGGGGACTTCTTCGAGGCCCACAACGCCCTCGCCGATCCGCGTGAGGGGGCGCTCATGATGAACGCGTTCCTCGCCGAGGCGCCCCCGATGTGCTGGACGTGCCAGATCCCGGCGGTCATCGACGGGGACGAGTGCTACCGCATCACCGACGCGTACGGCACCTCCTGCACGAAGGAGCACCCGCAGGCGAACACCCGCTGGTACTGCTCGAAGGAGTGCCGCTGGCTCGACGAGTCGAACCCCGGCCGCTACCTCGGTGACCGCAACTGGTTCGACCGCTACGACGGCTGGGGCCTGCACGAGGTCGTCCGCGACCTCGGCTTCATCCGGGCGGACGGCAAGACGCTCATCGCCCAGCCCCACCTCGATCCCGAGATCCCGATGTGGACGCTCGCTGACATCGAGAAGTGCGCCGTCGAGGTGACGAGCCCCAACCGCGCCGCCTGCGAGCGCCTCGGCCTGCCGTTCCGCTCGACGGCCGATCCGTTCATGACGAACGCCGAGCTCGCCGACGAGACGCTCGCGCGTCACGGCTTCACCGGGGCGCCGTCGCCCGGCGGGTTGCACGGCGAGACCGTCCTCCACCTCCCGTCGAAGTGAGGACGAGGTCATGAGTGCTCCCACGCCTCCTGTCAAGAACCTCGAGGGATCCCGAGGCGATGCTCCGGGGACCATCACCGAGGCCCGGTCGTTCGAGTACTTCACGCCGGCCAAGCGCCGTGCGACCCAGTACGAGGACGTCACGATCGACACCCAGCCGGACCCCCACCGGCATCTCGACCGGGGCTGGCCGCTCGCATTCGCGAACGGGCACACCATCTGGGACAGCCGCTCGACCGCCCTGAAGCACGACGGGTGGTTCGACTTCCGCGATCCCAACGAGCTGTGGGAGCGCAACTACTACCAGCAGGGTGCGGGCTACGAGCGCCAGATCGAGGACACCGTCAAGGTTGCGCGCTTCGATCGCCAGCCGCAGCGCCTGGCGCCCGAGTGGGTCGAGTACCTCCGCGCGAACATGCAGCAGATCGCGTTCTACGACCAGGGGATCTGGCTCGTCGTCGCGTCGACGGCGCGGGCGATCCTCTCGGACTCGATCTGCCACTTCACCGCCTTCCAGGCGGGCTTCAAGCAGCGCCAGGCGCAGGCCATCGTGCTTTACGCGATGGACCTCGAGCAGGACCACGGCGAGTTCGCGATGGACGCCGCCCGCCAGAGCTGGCTCGACGACGCCCACTGGCAGCCCGCGCGCGAGTACGTGGAGAAGCTCAACACGATCGTCGACTGGAGCGAGGTCATCGTTGCGACGAGCCTCCTGTTCGAGTCGCTCGTCGGCACGCTCCTGCGCCGCGAGCTGTTCGAGCGCGGCGGGGCGATGAACCACGACACCGTCACGCCGGTCGTCTTCCAGGCCGCGCAGATGGAGCAGCGTCAGGTGCAGCGGTTCGCCGCCGCCTTCGTCGAGTTCGTGTGCGACTCGGAGGAGCACGGTGAGGCCAACCGCGCGCAGGTCCAGGAGTGGATCGACGAGTGGCTGCCCCAGGCTCGGGCGGTCGCCGAGTCGCTTGAGCCGCTCGTCTCCTCGCTGCCCAACGGGATCCCGTTCGAGGAGGCCATGGGTCGCGTCGAGGAGGAGCTCGCCGCGACGCTCGAATCGCTCGGCCTGCGCTCCCGCTCCGAGGTGACCGCATGACCGAGGGCGGCGGCATGAGCGCCAGCGGCATCCCCGAGGGGACGTACGACTACGTCGGCGTGATCATGTCCAAGAGCGCGGAGGGCGACGCCGTCGCCGACGCGATGCGCGAGGTCGAAGGCGTCGAGGTCATCGAGAACCCCTCGTTCTGGGACATCCGCGCGAAGGACCGTCTCGTGATCCCCTTCGACGCCGTCGAGGAGATGCTCGGCGACGAGGTCGACGGCTCGTCGATCCAGCGGGAGATGTCGACGGCCTACGGCCGCCAGGTCATCACCGACGACGCGATGCTCATCTTCAGCGATCCCATCGAGGCGATGGAGTACCTCTCGAACTGAGCCACGGTCGTCCCCAGGTCACGTTCGCTGCTCCGAGGCCGGCGAACGTCACCTGGGGTCGCCCGCGGGCGTCCGGCCGCGTGACGGTGGCCGTGCGCCGGCCCTGATGCGTCGACGGTCGAGGCGTC
>JBFIDS010000355.1:0-4311 GCA_041603715.1 Paraconexibacter sp.
GTCCTCGTCGGCGGCGCGTTCGCGGGCGGGTTCCTCGCCGCCCAGATCCTCAAGCGACTCGGGAGGCGCTAGCCGATGTCCGAGCAGCAGCAGACCCCGCAGACCGCCCAGATCGCCCAGGCCATCCAGGAGGTGAGCGACCGTGCGCAGATCCTCGTCCGCGAGGAGATCGAGCTCGCCAAGGCCGAGGTGACGACGAAGGTCACGAAGCTCGCCAAGGGCGCGGCCGTCGGCGCCGCGGCCGGGATCTTCGTCGCCGTCGCCGTGCTCTTCCTCCTCCACGGCCTCGCCTGGTTCGCCTGGTGGGCGCTGCCCGTCGGCGACTCCCAGATCTTCTGGGGCTTCCTGGTCGTCGCGGCGCTGTTCCTCGTCCTCGGCGCGATCGCCGGCTACCTCGCGGCGCGCTGGCTCAAGAGCGGCGCCCCGCCGACGCCGCAGATGGCGATCGACGAGGCGAAGCTCATCCGTGAGACGTTCGAGGGCCCGGGGGGCAAGGCATGAGCACGCAGCAGCGCACGCCGGACGAGATCCGCGCGTCGATCGAGAAGAACCGTCAGGAGCTCGCCCAGTCGCTGGACAAGCTCCGCACGGAGGTCGCCGAGGTCACCGACTGGCGCAAGCAGATCGTCACGCACCAGCGTGAGGTCCTCGTGGGGGCCGCTGTCGCCGGCTTCGTGATCGGCGGCGGGATCGCGGCGTTCGGCGGTCTGTTCCGTCGTCGCCGCCGGCGCTGAGCGCACCTCCGCCCGCCGTCCCCGGAGACAGCCGCCCTGCCGGATAGCCTCACCCGCGTGGCCGCTCCCGACCGCGAGCCGACCGTCCGATCGATCTTCCGGGTCGTCGCGATCGTCGTCGCGTCGGTCCTCGCGCTCTACCTCATCTACCTCCTGCGCACGCCGCTGGGGTGGATCGGGATGGCGCTCTTCGTGGCGCTCGCCCTCGCGGGGCCCGTCGCGCGGCTCGAGCGTCACATGCCGCGCGGCGCCGCGATCGCGTGCGTGTACCTCGCGGTGCTCAGCGCGCCCATCGCGCTCGGGGCGCTCGTCCTCCCCGATCTCGTCACCCAGGGGACGGACCTCGCGCAGGACGTCCCGCGCTACGCGACCGAGGTCCGCGACTTCATCGAGCGCAACGAGACGCTGCGCGACCTCGACGAGAAGTACGACATCGCCTCCCAGCTCGAGTCGCAGGCGGAGACGATCCCCGACCGCATCGGCGACGCCGCGACGCTCCTCTCCGACCTCGGGCTCGGGGTCCTCAACTCGATCTTCGCGCTCGTCAACGTCCTCATCCTGTCGATCTTCATGCTCGCCTCCGGGGGGCGGTGGACCCACGCCGCGCTCTCGCTGCGGCCCCCTCACCAGCGCGAGCGCCTCGAGCGCGTGTTCGCGCGCGTCGCGGCGGCCGTGTCGGGCTACGTGCAGGGGGCGCTCGCCATCGCGCTCATCGCGGGGACGAGCGCGTTCCTCGTCATGACGATTCTCGGGGTCCCGTTCGCAGCCCCGCTCGCCGTGATCGTCGGCCTGTTCGCGTTGATCCCCGTCATCGGGGCGACGATCGCCGCGGTCCTCGTCGCGGTCGTCACGCTCTTCGAGAACTTCCCGACCGCGACGATCCTGTGGGTGATCTGGGCGGTCGCCTACCAGCAGATCGAGAACTACATCATCCAGCCGCAGGTCCAGAAGCGGACGGTCGACATCCAGCCGTTCGTCGTCCTCGTCGCGGTCCTCTTCGGCGCGACGCTGCTCGGGGTGGTCGGCGCGATCATCGCCATCCCGGTCGCCGCCTCGATCCAGATCGGCGTCCGCGAGTGGTGGGACTGGCGGGTGTCGGTGCAGACGGAGAGCCCCCTGAGGGACCCCGACCTCGCCGACGCCTCCGGGGCGGCCGTCCCCGCGCTGCCGGAGGGCGGTCCGCCGGCCGCGGCCGCCGGCGAGGACCCGGCCGATCATGGCGGGGAGCCTCCGGACCCGGACGCTCCCGCCGCGGACCCGGGTCCGGCCCGTCCCTAGCGCAGGAGTTCGGGCGGGGCTCCGGAGACGCCGAGCAGCCCCGGGCCGATGTGCGTGCCGATCACGGGTCCGATCTCGCTCGTGTAGAGCGGCTCGCAGCCGAAGATCTCGCGGCCGAGGTCGATGAGCCTGTCCGCCTGGTCCTGGGCCTGGATGTGCTGGACGCACCACGCGTCCGCACCCTCGACGTGCCGTGAGCGCATGTGGTGCACGAGGCGGTCGAAGGCCTTCCCCGACGTGCGGACCCGCTCGATCGGCGTGATCTCGCCGTCCATGGTGAGGATCGGCTTGATCTTGAGCGCACCGCCGATCCAGGCCTGGGCGGCGCCGATCCGCCCACCGCGCTTGAGGTACTCGAGGGTGTCGACGGCGAACCAGATCATCATCGCGGTGCGCATCTCCTCCGCTTGGGCGACGACGGCGGCGGTGTCGCCACCGGCGCGGGCGGCGGCCGCCGCGGCGAGCGCGCAGTACCCGAGCCCCGCGGCGGAGCTCCCGGAGTCGAAGATCGCGACGCGCCCCTTGCCGTGGGCCTCCTCCGTCTCGGACGCCGCGGCGCGCGCTGCGCCGATCGTGCCGCTGATCCCCCCACCGATGTGCAGGGAGACGATGTCGTTTCCGGCCTCGAGGAGAGGCTCGTAGACCGCGAGGAAGTCGCCGATCGACGGCTGGGAGGTCGTCGGAAGGGTCTCGATGTCGCGCAGGCGCGCGTAGTAGCCCGCGAGGTCGGTGATGTCCACCTCGCGCCGCGTCTCCCCGTCGTTGACGTAGAGGCTCACGGTGTGGATGTCGTGCTCCGCGACCATCTCCGCGGGCATGTAATGGGTCGTGTCGGTGACGATCGCGACGGGCATGGCTCGCACACTAACCCGCGCGGGCCGCGCCCGCCGTACACTCGCGCCGGATGGCCAAGACGCTCGTCACCGGAGGGGCCGGCTTCATCGGGAGCGCCGTCGCGCGTGCGCTCCTGGAGCGCGGCGACGACGTTCGCGTCACCGTGCGCCGTGACGAGCCGAAGGACGCGCTGATCGGGATCGACGTCGAGGTCGTCACCGCCGACGTCCTCGATCGCCGCACGGTCCGCCGGGCCCTCAAGGGGGTCGACCGCGTCTTCCACACCGCGGGTGTCAACAGCCTGCGGGCGCCCGCCGACGCGATCTTCCGCGTCAACGTCGGCGGCACCCAGACGCTGCTCGACGAGGCGCTCGCGGCCGGCGTCGAGCGCGTCGTCCACACCTCGTCGATCGGCGCGATCGGACCGGCACGGCGCGGGTCGACCGCCGACGAGTCCCAGCCCTTCCGGGCGGGGCACCTCCGGCTCCCCTACCTGAGCTCGAAGCGAGAGGCCGAGCACGTCTGCCTGCGGGCGGTCAACGCCGGGCTGGACGTCGTCATCGTCAACCCGGCCTACGTCATGGGGCGGGGCGACGTGCACCGCTCCTCGACCGAGCTCGTGCGGCGCTTCCTGCGCCGTGAGCTCCCGTTCTACGTCGAGGGCGCGATCAACATCGTCGACGTCCGCGACGTCGCGTCGGGGCACCTGCTCGCCGACGAGAACGGCGAGACGGGGGAGCGCTACATCCTCGGCGGGCGCAACTTCACCCTCGACCGGCTCTTCGCGGACCTCGGTCGGCTCTCGGGCGTGGCGCCCCCGGCGGTGCGGCTGCCGCTCCCGGCGGCGTTCGGTCTCGCGCGCACCGCGGCGCTCGTCCCGGGCCGGCCGGTCGTGACCCAGGGCGAGGTCATCGCCCTGAACCAGTGGTGGGCGTACCGGTCGACGAAGGCCAAGCGCGAGCTCGGCTGGACCCCGACGCCGCACGAGGAGACGCTCGAGGAGACGATCGCCTGGTACCGCGAGCGCGAGCCGCTCCGCCTCGCGCGCCCGGGCACCCAGCAGCCGCTGCCCCTGCGGCTCGCGGGCTTCGGCACCCGGCAGGTCGAGAAGACCGCGGCCCTCCTGCGAGGGTGACGTCGATGGCGACGCTCTACCGCTGTCGCACGCCGACCGACTGGCTCTGCCCGTGCGGGCGGACCGCTCGGGAGCTTCGGCGCGCCGGGGAGACGGTGGAGGAGGTCCGGGTACCGTGGAAGCGCGCCGAGCGCACCGAGGTCCGCGCGCTCACCGGCCAGACGCGCGTCCCCGTCGCGATCGTCGACGGCGACGCGATCTGCGACTCGCGCCGGATCGCCGAGCACCTGGAGTGGCGCGCCGCCCAGGCTCCCGTCGCCCCCGCGGACCCCTCCGGCACCGCGTGAATGTGGATTCACAGGGTCGCGGACCCTGTGAATCCACATTCAC
>JBFIDS010000356.1:0-4305 GCA_041603715.1 Paraconexibacter sp.
GGGGCCCGCGGCGGCGGCGGTAGCCTTCGCGCCATGTGCCGCAACATCCGCACCCTGCACAACTTCGAGCCCCCCGCGACCTCCGAGGAGGTCCACGCCGCGGCGCTCCAGTACGTCCGCAAGATCAGCGGGACGACGAAGCCGTCGAAGGCCAACGAGGAGGCGTTCGCCCGCGCCGTGGAGGCCGTCGCCGCCGTTTCGCACGAACTGCTCGACGCGCTCGTCACCACCGCGCCGCCGAAGGACCGGGAGGTTGAGGCGGCGAAGGCGCGCGAGCGGGCCGCGAAGCGCTACGGCACCGCCGCCTGACGAGGCGTCGGAGGCGAGCGAGCGGGCCGCCGAGCGGGAGAGGCCGCCGCCCCACCAGCAAGTGCTCGAGGTCCTTCCGGATACCCCGGAAGGTTCCCGATCACCTCGCTGCGATCAGCTCGCAGCGGCGCGCTTGGCGTCCATGCGCTCCGGCGACGGGCGCTTGACGTCCCACACGAGGCCGAGCTTCTCGAGCCCGCGGATGACGAGGGCGGAGACGTCGATCTGGTGGCGGCGCAGCCCGTGGTGGGCGGAGGTCGGGAACGCGTGGTGGTTGTTGTGCCACGACTCGCCCATCGAGAGGAGGGAGAGCCAGCCGACGTTGCCCGACCGGTCCCCGGTCTCGTAGTCGCGGCGTCCGAAGACGTGGCAGATCGAGTTGATCGAGTACGTCACGTGGTGCATGAGGAACATGCGCACGGCGCCACCCCAGAGCAGGCCGGTGAGAGCGGTCGCGAGGGAGCCGCCGATCGCCCAGCCGAGGGCGAACGGGAGGGCGAGGCCGACGAGCGCCCACACGAGGAAGGTCTTGTGGACCCACGCGACGACCGGATCCGCCTGCAGGTCGGGCGCGTAGCGGTCGTGGGAGCCGCGCTGGTCGTGCTTGAAGATCCAGCCGACGTGGGCGTGGAAGAACCCCGCGAGCTTCCCGCGCAGGTCGTCGCCGTGGCCGTGGGGGGAGTGCGGATCGCCCTCGAGGTCGGAGAACGCGTGGTGCTTGCGGTGGTCGGCGACCCAGGAGATGACGGGTCCCTCGATCGCCATCGAGCCGAGGATCCCGAACGTGCGCCGCACGCCGGGTGTCGCCTCGAAGCTGCGGTGGGTGAAGAGACGGTGGAAGCCGACCGTGATCCCGAGGACCGTGAGCGGGTACATGATCGCGAGCACGACGAGGTCGCTCGCGTGCAGCCACGATCCCCAGAGCTGCCAGCCGGCGATGCCGAGCCCGATGATCGGGGCGACCGTGATGACACCGGTGAGGAAGCGGTCGAGATTCTCGTTGTGACAGGGCTGGATGTCGTCGGCGGTCGGGCCGCCGGCGGGGGTGGGGGAGGGCGCAGTCGTCGACACGACCCGGATCGTCGCGCGCGCGAGCGGCGTGCGCGATGGGGGGGACCACCGAGCATGGTGGGGTTAGCCCCCGGTCCGAGCGGCCGGGCGCCTATGCCTCCGCATCGGCCTCCACGGACAGCCACGCGAGCACGGCGAGGACGCGCCTGTGGTCCTCGCTCGAGGACGGCAGGTCGAGCTTGGAGAAGATGCTCGTCACGTGCTTCTCGACCGCCCCCGGGGTGACGACGAGCGCGCCCGCGATCGCGACGTTCGACCGGCCCTCGGCCATCAGCCCGAGGACCTCGCGCTCCCGTGGCGTGAGGTCGGCGAGTGGTCCTTCGCCGCCATCCCGGCCCGGGCGTACGAGCTGGGCGACGACCTCCCGGTCGATCGCCGTCCCGCCGTCGGCGACGCGCCGCACGGCGTCGAGGAACTCCTGCACCTCGGCGACGCGCTCCTTGAGGAGGTAGCCGAGGCCGCCGCCGCCCGCTGCGAGCAGCTCCGCGGTGTAGACCTCCTCGACGTGCTGGGAGAGCACGAGCACCGCGAGGTCGGGCCAGCGGCGGCGTGCCTCGATCGCGGCGCGGACCCCCTCGTCGGTGAACGTCGGCGGCAGGCGGACGTCGACGATCGCGAGGTCCGGCCGATGGCCGGCGAGGGTGCGCAGGAGCCCCTCTGCGTCCTCGCTCTGGGCGACGACCTCGATGCCCGCGTCGCGCAGGAGGGCGACGAGGCCCTCCCGCAGCAGGACGTGGTCCTCGGCGATCACGACCCGCATGGCAGCTCCGCTCGGACGGTGGATCCGCGCGGCGAGTTCGGGGCGACAACGAGCGTACCGTCGAGCGCCTCCACCCGACGGCGCAGCCCGGCGAGCCCCGAGCCGAACGGGTCGGCCCCGCCGGGCCCGTCGTCGAGCACCTCGGCGACGAGGGCGCCCCGGACGGTCGCGAGCCGGACGGTCACGTCGGCGGTGCTCGCGTGCTTGACGACGTTCGTGAGGGCCTCGCTGACCACGAAGTAGGCGGCACGCTCCAGGGCAGGGTCCGGACGGGCCGGGACACTCGCCTCGACCCGCACCTCGAGCGGCGAGCGCGCGGCGAGCGCCTCGACCGCGGTGACGAGCCCGCGCTCCTCGAGCAGCGGCGGAGCGATCCCGCGCGAGAGGTCGCGCAGCTCGGCGAGCGCGGCCGTCGCGTCCTCACGGGCGCTGCGCACGAGCGCGCGGGCCTCGGGATCGTCCACCAGCCGCTGCTCGGCCCGACCGAGCGCGAGGCTCAGGGCGACGAGCCGGGCCTGCGCACCGTCATGGAGGTCCCGCTCGATGCGCCTCATCTCGGTCGCCTGGACGTCGAGCGCGCCGCTGCGGGTGCGCACGAGCTCGTCGACGCGACGGTGGAGCGCGCTCTCGCTCGGGCGGGGCGGCAGGCGATCCGCGAAGGCGAGGAGCGCGTGGACGGCGAACGCGACGCCGAGCCCGAGGAGGACCCAGGCGAGCCATTCGCCGCGACCTGTGAGCAGCCACGTGAGCGTGAGGAGGGCCGAGGCGACGAAGGCGAGCGCCGCGTGCATGCCAGCCCACCGACCCGGACCGGCGGGGATACGCCACGTCGCCCGCAGCAGCGCGGCGGCGGCGACCGGCGCGCCGGCCCCGGCCCACACCCAGACGGGCCAGTAGTAGCCGCGCGAGCCGACGAGCGCCCAGGCGACCGTGCAGGCCGCTCCCGCGACGATCCAGGCGATCGCGGCGGTCGAGATGAGCGACCCGACGCCGGCCTCGCGCAGCGCGGTCAGCCGCGCCCGCCCCGGTCCGGAGGCCGGACGGGGCGGATCACCTTCCAGCTGTCCCACGGCCGGGATCACCCGTGCATCATCGCAAGCGGGACGCCCGCCGGGGCGGGCGCGCGCACCCTACGATCCGCGGCGATGCCCGCCCTCACTCCTCGTGCCGCGACGATCGGCAGCATGGTCTTCTTCCTCGTGGGGCCCGGTCTCGAAGCGGGGGTCGGGCCCTGGCTCGTGACGGGCGGCTTCGACCGTGGCGACGACCTCCCCGCCCAGGGCGCGGCGACCGTCCTCGGCGCGGTCCTCATCCTCGCCGGCCTCGCCGTCGTCCTCGACGCGTTCCGCCGGTTCGTCGCCGACGGGCGGGGAACGCCGACCCCCGCCGCCCCGACGAGCCGGCTCGTCGTGCGCGGGGCCTACCGCCACGTCCGCAACCCGATGTACGTCGCGACCGCGGCGATCATCGCCGGGGAGGGCCTGGTGCTCGCGCGGCCGGTCCTCCTCGTCGCGGCGGTCGTGTACCTCACGACGCTCGCCGTCGTCGCCCGTCGTCTCGAGGAGCCCGGCCTGCAAGCGCGCTTCGGGGCGGAGTGGGAGGCCTACCGCGCAGAGGTGCCCGGCTGGATCCCGCGGCGGCGCCCCTACCGCGCCGGGGCCTGAGCCTCGCGGGCCTGAGCCTCCGCCCGCTCGCTCGCGCGGCGGCGCTTGCGGCCGGCGATCTCCCGGGGCGCCCCGACCCGGATCTCCTCCAGGAGACGGGTCGCGAAGGCGAGCGGGTCCTCGCCGTCCCCGAGCGGCCCGCCGGCGGGAGGGAAGAACGTGACGCGGACGTCCGGGCGACGGGGGAAGCGGGCCAGGTCGACGGTGCCCGTCACCCTCACGCACACGATCGCCGTGCCCGGGACCGCGGCGGCGAGCCGCCCGATGCCGCTGCGCGCGCGCAGCTCGCGACCCAGCGAGCGGGTGCCCTCCGGGAAGATCCCGATGCACGCGCCGTCGCGGAGCTCCTCGATCGCGCGTGACAGCGCGGCGAGGTCACCTGCGCCGCGGTCGATCGGGATCTGGCCCATGCCGTCGAGGATCCGGCCGAGGCCGGGCTTCCACAGGGACGACTTCGCCAGCGCGCGGATCTGCCGGTGCGGGAGCCCGGCGATGCCGACC
>JBFIDS010000357.1:0-4263 GCA_041603715.1 Paraconexibacter sp.
CCGAACCCCGAGCCGACCCCCACGAGCTCCCAGCCCGCGCCGAGCTCGACGCCGCCCTCCCCGCCCAGGCCCGCGGGGAGGAGGAGCACGCCGACGACCGGGGCGAGCAGCGCCGTCGCGAGGATCGCACCGATCGCCAGCGCGCCCGCGTTCGCGAGCTGGGCGGCGTGGAACGGCCGATGGTCGCGCCGCGCCACCGCCGCGAAGCCGAGAACGGTCGCGCATCCCGCGAGCAGCCAGCGGACCCCCTCCGTGGAGGGATCGACCGTCCAGTCCGCGAAGGCGATCACGGTCACCACGCCGGAGAGCGCGCCGAGCAGCGTCATCGTCGAGCTGTCGCGCCGCCGCGCCCACGCCCCCGCCGCGAGCATGAGCGCGCCCGCGACGAGGAAGACCGTCCGCGCGGTCGCCTCGCCGTCGGTCGCCTCGACGAGGTTGAGGAGCGCGATGAGCGTGAGCGACCACGAGCACACGTAGAGCGCGACCTGGTAGCCGCGCGGCCCGCCCGGCTCGACGGGGGACCGCGCCGCGAGCACCGTGATGAACGCGAGGGCCACGACCGCGATCGCGAGGCGCCCGCCGGCGCCGACGTCATCGGCGAGACGCAGCTCGAGGAGCGCGACGAGCGTCGTGAGGACGACCGCGCCGGACGCGACCTGATCGCCGCGGAAGGGCTGCGGTGTGAGGAGGCCGAGCACGAGGGCGCCGTGAGGCTACACCCGTCCCCGGCCGCGACCCTCTACCGCCGGGACGAGGACGTCCTCTTCTTCTTCGGGACGACCTTGCCGATGCGCGCGCCGATCTCGAACGACGCGTACCCGTTCTCGTACTGGAGGTCGTAGCCCATGATCTTCGACGACCGACTGATGCGGCGCGGGAGGGTGATGCGCCACCGCTTGCGGCTCTTCGTCACGGCCTTGGCCTCGCCGAGCGCCGTGATGACCTCCTCGCCCTTGCCGTCGATCCGCGCGACGCGCCAGCGGACGAACTCCGCGGGAGCCCCGAGCAGCAGCGTCACCTTCCCGCCGGGGCGGATCGTCAGCGTGTTCGACACCTTGAGCGGGTACGTGTAGTCCTGCTTGCACTCGCCACCCGTGCCGTCCGCGAACGGGACGCAGTGGGACCCGAGGGTCGCGGGAGCGCGCTTCTTCTCCGCGTCGACGATCAGCCGCTTGAAGTTCGGCGTCGCCTGCTGGGCGCCCGCGAGGGTCGTCGCACCGCCGGCGGCGACGAGACCGGCGAGCGTGAGCGCCGTGATCGTGCGTCGTCGACGTGCCGAGACGGTCGGGGGGGCCTGCGCTGTCCTGCCATCCAGTCGCATTGCCAGTGAAATCTATACTCCCGCGCCCATGAGTGACCCCGTTTCCATCATCGGCGGATCTGGTGCATTGGGCTTCGGCCTCGCCATCCGCCTCGCCCAGTCCGGTTTGCCCGTCATCATCGGGTCCCGCGACGACAGTCGCGCAAAGGAGGCCGCGGAGCGCGCCGCAGCTGCCGTCCCGGACGGTTCGTTCGAGGGTCTCGAGAACGCGGCCGCCGCGGCGAAGAGCGAGATCGTCGTCCTGTCCGTGCCGTTCCGCAACCAGTCGGAGACGCTGACGAACCTCAAGACCACGCTGAAGGAGGGTCAGCTCGTGGTGGATGCGACCGTCCCGCTCGCGGCGGCGGTCAGCGGCAAGGCGACGCGCATCCTCGGCGTCTGGCAGGGATCGGCGGCCCAGCAGGCGCAGGAGATGGTGCCCGACGGCGTCACCGTGGTGAGCGCGTTCCACACGGTGAGTGCGGCGCACCTCGGCGACCTCGACCACGCCCTCGACGAGGACGTCCTCGTGTGCGGGGACCGCAAGGCCGACAAGGCACGCGTCATCGAGCTCATCGCCCGGATCGACGGGCTCCGCGGCGTGGACGCCGGCCGCCTCGAGATGAGCCGGATCGTGGAGTCGCTCACGCCGCTCCTCATCGGCATCAACGTGCGCCACAAGACCCACGCCGGGATCAAGATCACCGGGCTGCCCGAGGCGTGAGCAGCCCCGTCGTCGTCCTCGCCGGGGGGACCGGAGGGGCGAAGCTCGCCCGCGGGCTCCTCGACGTGGTCGGCGACGATCTGGTCGTCGTCGCGAACACCGCCGACGACATCGAGATCCACGGCGGCCACGTCTCCCCCGATCCCGACCTCTGCACCTTCTGGCTCGCCGACGCGATCGACGAGCGCGGCTGGGGCCTGCGGGACGACACCTTCGCGGTCATGGACGGCCTGCGGGCGCTCGGCGAAGACGTCTGGTTCTCCCTCGGGGACCGCGACCTCGCCATCTGCCTGCTCCGCGCCCGCGGACTGCGGGAGGGCCGGCGCCTCACCGAGATCACCGCGGAGATCGCGGCCGCCTTCGGCGTCACCGCCCGCATCCTCCCCATGTGCGACGAGCCGGTCCGCACCCGGGTGCGGCTCGATGGCCGCTGGCTCGACTTCCAGCGCTTCATGATCGTCGAGCGCGGGGCGGCCCCCGGCCCGCACCTCGACGGCCTCGAGGAGGTCGCCTTCGACGGGATCGAGTCCGCCACCGCCAGTCCCGAGGTCCTCGACGCGCTCGCGTCGGCGCGCGCGATCATCGTCGGGCCGTCCAATCCCGCGATCTCCGTCCTCCCCATCCTCGGCGTCCCCGGGATCCGCGAAGCGGCCCTCGCGGCGGGCGCACCGGTCGTCGCGGTGAGCCCGATCGTCGGGGGCGTCGCCCTGAAGGGGCCGACCGAGTACTTCCTGCGCGCCGCGGACCGCACGGCCGACGTCGCCGGGATCGTGGGATGCTACGAGGGCCTTCTGGACGGGATCGTCACGGACGAGGATCCGCAGGGGCTCCCGGTGCCCGCACTGCGCACGGGGACGACGATGGGTGACGACGCACAGCGCGAGCGCGTCGCCCGAGAGACCCTCGACTTCGCGCTGGGACTCGCATGACGACCATCGCTGTTGTACCGGTGAAGCGCTTCTCGGACGCGAAGCAGCGGCTCTCCGACCACATCGGCGAGTCGACGCGGCGCGCGCTCAGCGAGTCGATGGTCACCGACGTCCTCATCGCCCTGCGACGCTCCTCCTCGATCGACCGGGTCCTCGTCGTCACCTCCGAGCTCGCCGCGGAGGCGCTCGCCAACGGCTACGACGCGGAGCCAGTCCTCGACACCGACGACACATCGCACTCGCTCGCGGCCCTCATCGGCATCCGCTCGGCCCGTGAGCGCGGCGCCGCACGCGTGCTCCTCGTCCCGGGCGACTGCCCCGCCCTCGACCCCAAGGAGGTCGACACGCTCGTCGCCTCCGCCGGATCCGGGCCCGAGGTCATCATCGTCCCCGACCGTCACGGCACGGGGACGAACGCCCTGCTCCTCACGCCGCCCGACGTCATGGAGCCCTCGTTCGGACCGGGCTCGCGCGCCCGCCACGAGGAGCTCGCCCGCGCCGCCGGCGCGACCCCGGTCGTGCGCGAGGTCCGGTCGCTCGCGCTCGACGTCGACACCTTCGAGGACCTCGAGGCGCTGCGTGACGCGCTCGCCGAGGCGATCGGGGGCGCCGCCCACACCCGCGGCATGCTCAACCGCCTGTCGCGACGATGACCGCAGCGGTCCGCGCGACCGCGGTTCCCGGGCTCCCGGCCTTCCGCGAGGGCGACGACCTCGCCGATCACATCGCGCGGCGCTGCGCCCTCTCCGACGGTGATGTCGTCGTCGTCGCCCACAAGGCGATCTCGAAGTGCGAGGGGCGGGTCGTCGACCTCACGACGGTGTCCCCCGGGGCGCGCGCGGTCGCCATCGCCGAGCGCGACGGCAAGGATGCCCGTCAGGTCCAGGTCGTCCTCGACGAGGCCGCCGAGGTGCTGCGGGAGGAGCGCGGGGTCCTCATCGCGATCACGCGCCATGGCTTCATCTGCGCGAACGCCGGGGTGGACGCCTCGAACGCGGGAGCGCGCGAGACCGTCGTGCTGCTGCCTCTCGACCCCGACGCCTCGGCTCGCGCGCTGCGCAGCCGCCTGCGCGCGATCACCGGCCGCGAGGTCGCCGTCCTCGTCACCGACTCGTTCGGCCGTGCGTGGCGCCACGGCCAGTGCGACGTCGCGATCGGGATCGCGGGTCTGGCCCCGCTCATCGACCACCGGGGCGGCCTCGACGCCGACGGGCGCCCCATGTCGGCGACGTGGATCGCCCTCGCTGACGAGGTCGCCGCCGCGGCCGACCTCGCGCGGTCGAAGGCAGGCGGCCAGCCGGTCGTCGTCG
>JBFIDS010000358.1:0-4262 GCA_041603715.1 Paraconexibacter sp.
ACGCCGGCTTCGAGCGCTGGTGGCCCGCCTACCGCCGGCTGCTCTGCACGGCCGACGCCCTCCCGTGCGTGAGCAGCGCGACCTGCTCGCAGTTCGACGGCGCGAAGAAGGCGCGCGTGCTCCACGACGGGCTCGCGATCGACCCCCGGCGCGCCGCGCGCGAGGAGTCCCGGCGACGGCTCGGGCTCCCGTCCGACGCCACCGTGATCGCCGTCCTCGGGCGCATCAGCGGCTGGAAGGGCCAGGACCTCGTCGTCCGGGCCCTCGGCCAGGCGCCCCTGCGGGATCGCGACGACGTCATCGTCGCGATCGCCGGTGCCCCGTGGCGGGGCGAGGAGCGCCACGAGCGTGAGCTCCACGAGATCGGACGTGCCCTCGGTGTCGGGGCCCGCGTCCACGTGCTCGGGTTCCGCGAGGACGTCGACGCGGTGTACGGCGCCGCGGACATCGTCGCCGTCCCCTCCAAGCAGCCCGACCCCTTCCCCAACGCCGCGCTCGAGGCCGCCGCGGCCGGATGCTGCGTCGTCGCCGCGGCGCACGGCGGGCTCGTGGAGATGCTCCGCGACGGAGAGACGGCCGTCCTCAGCGCGCCGGGCGACCCCGTCGCGCTCTCCGGGGTGCTCGCCGACCTCGCTGACGACCCCGGCCGACGGGACCGACTCGGCGCGGCGGCGGCCGCCGACGTCCGCGAGCGCTTCTCGACCCGCCGGATGCTCGACGAGGTGCAGGCGCTCTACGACGAGGTCACGCGTCGCGGGTGACCCCGGGCACGCACCCGGTCCGATCAGCCGAAGAGCCCCTCGGTCTGCTCCGCCGCGACGATCCCGCCGGCGGCGAAGACGACGCAGAGCACGCCGAGGGCGACGAGGCCGAGGGTGCGCTGACGGCGCTGGCTCGACTGCTCGATGACGAACGCGCACAGGGCACCGGCGAGGAGCCCGCCGAGGTGCCCGCCGATCGAGATGTTGAACCCGGGCAGGAAGGTGATGACGAGGTTCAGCAGGATGAGCGGCCCGATCCCGGAGGCCATCGGATCGAACCCGCGCGAGCGCAGCTCGAGGAAGGCGAAGGCCATGAGGCCGAACACGGCCCCGGACGCGCCCACCGTCACGGCGGTCGGCTCGAGGAGCAACGCGCCGAACGAGCCGCCGAGGAGGGCCGTGAGGTACACGAGCCCGAAGCGGACCTGACCGAGGACCGGCTCGAGCAGGTTGCCGAGCATCCACAGCAGGTACATGTTGAAGGCGATGTGGATCAGCCCGCTATGGAGGAACCCTCCGGTGATGAGCCGCCAGTACTCGCCGTCGTTGGCGATGTCCCCGAGACCCTCCGGGAGGAAGCCGTAGACGGAGCCGTTGCCGAAGAGGGCGCCGGTGTAGAAGAGCGTGTTCCCGTCGCCGCGCGCCCCGAAGATCGATCCGCTCGCGAGGCCGGCGACCACGCAGACGGCGATGATGACCGGGGTGAGCTGGACCGGCGCCTGGAGCGTGCCCAGCGACCGCACCTGCGTCTTCTCGCGGCTGCACTCCGGACACCGCATGCCGACCGACGTCGGCGTCATGCAGTCCGTGCAGATCGGCCGGCCGCACGACGAGCACGAGACCCCGGTCTCGCGGTCGGGGTGCCGGTAACAGGTCTCGGACGTCGCGGTCGCCATGTGGGAACGAGGGTACCGGCAGGGGTGGGCGCACCGGCGGGCGGCGGTGGCCCGCCCGGAGCCCGTCAGTTCACGGTCGCGGCGATGACCGGCGGACCCGAGGGGATGTTGCTGCCTCCGGAGGGCTCCTCGGTGACGAGGATCTCCTCGACGCCGGCGATCGACTCGTCGACCTTCACCCGTGCGTCGCCATCCGTGCGGACGTTGAAGAGCGTGTGTGTCGGCTTCGGCGCCGCGCCGGTGCGCACCCACACCTGGTAGACGCGTCCGGACTTCGGGGCCGGCAGGTCCCGCACCACGAGGGTGGCGACGTCGTCCTGGACCTCGACAGCGGCCGATGAGCCCTCCGGCGCCGTCGAGGCGGCGACCGTGCGGACCGGGCCGGGACCGTCGTCACCGCTGAGGAGGACCCCCGCGCCGACGCCGAGGAAGACGAACACCGCCGCGAGCGAGGCCGCGATCCCGGGCGAGACGAAGAGCCGGGTCCAGCCGAAGCGCGGACGCCGTGACGGACGGGCGCGGGCGGGCGGGCGGTCGGCCTGGGGGCCCGCCGCGCGCAGGAGCTCGGCCTCGGACTCGACGACCGACATGATGCGGTTGCGCAGGTCGGGCGGCGGGACGAGCTGGGGCGCCGCCATCGGGAGCTGGTCGGCGACGACCTGGAGCTCCTCGACCTCGTGGCGGCAGCCCGCGCAGGTCTCCATGTGCTGGGCGAACGCCCGCAGCTCGGTGTCCGGCAGCGCGCGCAGGACGTAGGCGCCCGCGTCGTCGGCATGCGGGCAGGTGCTGCTCGGGGGCAGTCCGAAGCTCATGAGGGGACCTCCTGCCAGCCGCCGAGCTGGTGGCGCATCTTCTCCAGGCCGAGACGCATCCGGCCCTTGACGGTGCCGATCGGCGTCTCGAGCATCGCGGCGATCTCGCTGTGGGTGAAGCCGCCGAAGTACGCGAGCTCGATGACCTTGCACTGCTCGGCGGGAAGAGTCTGCAGCGCCTCCCGGACCTCACGGGCCTCGTCGCGGCGGGCCGCCTCGACCTCGGTGCGCTCCTTCGCCTCGAAGCGCTCCTCGATCCCCTCGTCGCTCGCCCTGCGGCGGTCGTGGACGACGCTGCGCCGCAGGTGGTCGATCGCGCGGTTGTGGACGATGCCGAGAACCCACGTGCGGACACTGCCGCGCGTGCGGTCGTAGCGAGCGTTGGAGCGCCAGAGGCTGAGGAACGACTCCTGGACGACGTCCTCGGCGGCGATGCGCGTCCCCGTCATCCGGTAGGCGAGCGAGAAGGCGGCGGTGCTGTGACGCTCGTAGATCGCGTCGAAGGCTCCCGGCTCGCCCTTGCGGACGAGCTGCATCAGATCCTCGTCGGCGAGATCGCGCAGAGGGCTGCTCACGACAGTGGAGGTTCGCAGGATGAAGGGCATCGCTGCTTGTTCTTCGCACGCCGGGCCCGATCGGATGCATCGCACGACGAAATTCGCCGAGTGTGAGCGCGCCCTCCCGGGTCCCGGAGCACGGTCACGTCTTCTCCGGTTGGCGGACGATGCCCTCGAGCTGCTTGATCGCCCGGTGGATCAGCACCTTCGTCGCGCCGTCCGTGCGGCCCATCGCCCGAGCGATCTCGCGGTTGTCCATCCCCAGCGCGAAGCGCATGATGAGGGCCTCGCGGCGGTCGTCGGGCAGCTCTTGGATGCCCTCGAGGATGCGTGAGAGCTCGTCGCGACCCTCGACGAGGTCCTCCGTCGTGTGGATCGCCGGCAGGACGGTGTTGTCGTCGATGTGCGTCTGGGGCTTGCGCGAGCGGTCGCGGTAGAGGTTCGCGGCGAGGTTGTGCGCGATCCGGATGAGCCAGGGGCGCAGCGGTCGGCCGTCGGACTCGGCGATGGCGCGCTCGAAGTGCCGGTAGGCCTGGAGGAACGTCTGCTCCGTGAGGTCCTCGGCATCGTGATGGTTGCCCACCCGGTAGTACGCGTAGGAGTAGACGTCGCGCAGATGCGCGCGATACAGCTCGGTGAACTCGTGATCGAGCTGGGCCTTGTCCACGGCGCGCAGCCTACTCGCCGCGCCGCCACGGCGGGGGTGGGGCGTTCAGCGGCGGTCGATGAGACGGCGCGCCTCGTCGGAGAGGGCCTTCGCGGTCTGCTCGACGAAGTCCATCGGGCTCTCCGACCTCGCCCGGCGGGACTTCTGACCGGAGCGGACGCGCAGGACGACGAGCGCCGCGCCGGCCGCGCCACCGATGGCGGTCGCCGCGACCGGACGCACCCAGTTGCGGGGATCGCGCATCGCCCCCAGCTCCCAGGACTCGAGCTCCTCCTGCGCGAGATCCGCGAGGTTCGTGAGCGTCTGCTCGAAGCGATCGGCGAGGTTCGGCGGGGGCTCGACCGGCCGCAGTGCGCGGGCGACGAGGTGCTCGAAGTCGATGTCGCTGAAGGCGGTCTCGCTCACTGGGCGCTCCTCCTGCACCGGGCTCAGGCCGCCCGGCGTCGTGTGGCGGTCGCGGCCGGGGTGGTGACCCCGGCCGCCCATGTGCGCGCGTCGACCCGGCCCTCGACGACATCGGCGAGCCCGCTCGTGCAGGGCCCGTCCACTCCGCTCGCCGCGAGGACCTC
>JBFIDS010000359.1:0-4253 GCA_041603715.1 Paraconexibacter sp.
CGCCCTTGAGGACGAAGTCGGCGGCGCCGCGCGCCGCCGCCGCCGACGCGAGGCCGGGGTCCGTCCGCCCCGAGAGGACGACGACGGGGGCGTCGACGCCGCCCGCCCGCAGGAGGTCGATCGCGGCGAAGCCGGCGTCGTCATCGACGAGGCTGAGGTCGAGGACGACGCACCTCACCGGCGTCTCAGAGGCGACGGCGAGCGCCTCCCGGACGCTCGTCGCGGTGTGGACCACGCTCCCGGGCGGGAGGTCGTCCTCGAGAAGGAGCTGCGCGAGCCGCGCGTAGGACGGGTCATCGTCGACCACGACCACCGCGGTGGCGGACGCGACGTCGGGTCTCTCGGGCGCCGCCGAGTGCGGTCTCACATCCCGGTCCTCGACAGTGGAGCTGCGAAGTTGAGCGCAGCTCGTCCTCCAAGGGGCTGATCTGCCCGATCTCGGCGCGACGGCGTTCCCGCCACCGCCCCCGAGCACCTGCGCCGCGGCACGACGGTTCGGCTGGGAGAGCGCCGGGCGCCGCCGGATGCGACGGGGACGTAGGCTTCGCGGCCATGCCTCCCGCCGACCTCATCTCCTTCGCCCGCGGCGCCCCGTCGCTCGACATCGTCGACATCGACGGCCTCAAGGAGGCCGCGGCACGCGCCTTCACCGACGACCCCGCCGGGACGACCGCGTACGGCACGTCCGTGGGCTACGTCCCGCTGCGCAAGTGGATCGCCGAGCGCCACGGCGTCGCCCCCGAGAACGTGCTCGTGACGAACGGGTCGATGCAGGCCGACGCGTTCCTCTTCGACGAGCTGGTGAGCAGCGGTGACGCCGTCGTCGTCGAGAAGCCGACCTACGACCGGACGCTCCTCTCGCTCACGGGCCGCGGCGCCGACGTGCGGATGGTGTCGCTGCAGGCCGACGGGATCGACACCGACGAGCTGCGTGCGCTCCTCGAGAGCGGGGTGCGGCCGACCCTCGCCCACATCATCCCCAACTTCCAGAACCCCGCCGGCTACACGCTCTCGCTCGAGAAGCGCCGCGCGCTCCTGGAGCTCGCGGGCGAATACGGGTTCACGATCTTCGAGGACGACCCGTACGTCGCCATCCGCTTCCGTGGTGAGTCGCTGCCGACGATGCTCGAGCTCGACGGGGGCGCCGAGGCGACGAACGTCGTCTACGCCTCGTCGTTCTCGAAGACCGTCTGCCCCGGCGCCCGCGTGGGGTATCTCGTCGGGGGGGCCGAGATCATCGCCCGGATCGCGAAGCGCGCGACGAACACCTACATCGCGCCGAACATGTTCGCGCAGTCGATCGTGTACGCGTTCTGTCAGACGGGTGGCCTCGATCGCTCGATCGCGACCGTGAAGGCCGCACTCGCCGAGCGCGTCGAGTTGATCGACGCCGCGTTGAAGCGCGAGCTGCCCGAGGCGACGTACGTCCCGCCGGACGGCGGCTACTTCATGTGGGTCGAGCTGCCCCAGGGGACCGACGTCGACATGCTCTTCGAGAAGTGCAAGGACCACGGCGTCACGTTCGTCAAGGGGACCGACTTCCTCCAGGAGGGCGGGGAGAACACGCTGCGGCTCGCCTACTCGGGCGTCACCGCCGATCAGATCGACGAGGGCATCCGCCGCCTCGCCGCGGCGTACCGCGAGCTCTGAGCCGCCGCGCCTCGGACACCCGAGCCTGGGTCACGTTTGCTGGCACCTGTTCAGCAAAGGTGACCCGGGGTGCGCGAGACTGTCGCGCATGAGAAGGATCGGGCTCGCGGCGGCACTCGTCGTGCTGCTGGGGACGGGGGTCGCGCACGCCGCGGTGCCGGACGTGGTGCTCGACGCGGGCGGCCTGCGCGCCGAGGTCCGCGCCGAGCCCTTCGGCGTCACGTTCGTCGATCCGGCCGACGGGGACCGGATCGCGCCGGCGACGGGCACCGGTGGCCTGGACCGCTACAGCGCGCTCGGCTTCGCCGCCGACATCCGCCAGGCGACCGCGAACAACGCGTACTTCGGCTACGAGATCAGCGCCGAGGTCGAGATGCCGTGGTTCGCGGCGACCCGGCTGCTCGGCGCGCGGCGCGACGGCGACGGGCGCCTCGTCATGGACGTCGCGACGACCGATCCCGGTGGCACGCGGCTCGAGGTCGTCCTCGAGCGGGCCGCCGAGGGGGCCGTGCGCCTGCGGTCGCGCCCCGCGCCCGGCAGCGGACCGCTCGCGGGACTCGCCACGGCGAGCGGCGCGGCGTTCCTCGCCGACGAGCCCTCCGACGAGCGCTTCCTCGGCTTCGGCTCACGTTCCAACGCGATCGACCAGACCGGCGGCCGGGTGTTCAACTGGGCCGAGGAGGGGCCGTTCTCCTCCGGCGACGCGGAGGCGCTCATGCGTCCGCTGCTCCCCGACTTCACGTTCCCCACCGGCCCGACCGGCACGAACCTGCCGATCCCGTGGACGGTGACGACGCGCGGCCTCGGCGTCCTCGTCGAGACTCCGCACCGCTCGCACTTCGACCTGCGCCGCCGCGGCCGCGAGGACGCGTGGCGGGTGGAGGCGGAGGCGCCGTCCCTCGATCTCGTCGTGGTCGGCGGGCCCGAGCCGCGGGACGTGGTGCGCCGCTACAGCGCGTTCGCCGGTCGCCAGCCGCGCCCGGCCGGGTGGCTCCTCGGCCCGTGGGTGCAGTTCCACTCAGGGCGCGACACCGAGTTCGTCCGCGACGACATCCCCACGAGCGTCAGCCAGACCTACACGCACTACCTGCCCTGCGGGGCGGGGCGCGACACGAAGGCCGAGCGCGCGCGGGTGCGGCGCGCGCACGACCTCGGGATGAAGATCACGACGTACTTCAACCCGCACGTGTGCACGTCCTACCGGGCGGTGTACGACGACGCGGCGCGCCGCGGCCTGTTCGTGAAGAACCCGCTCGGCCGGCCCTACCTCCTCACGAACCCGTTCACCGCCGACCAGCTCACGAGCGAGATCGACTTCACGAACCCGGAGGGGCGCGCGCTCTACCGGCGACTCATCGACGAGGCACTCGACAACGGCTACGACGGCTGGATGGAGGACTTCGGCGAGTACACGCCGACCGACGCCCGCCTGCACGACGGGACGACGGGGCTCGAGTCGCACAACCCGTACACCGTCGCCTACCACTGCACCTCCAACGCCCACACGCAGGAGCGCCGGGGGGCGGACCTCGCCGTGTTCGTCCGCAGCGGCTACCACGGCATCCAGCCCTGCGCGCGCGCCGTGTGGGGCGGTGACCCGACCGAGGACTGGAGCTGCGCCGACGGCCTGTGCGCGGCGGTCCACCAGCTCCTCAACATGGGCCTCTCCGGGGTCGCCTACCAGGGGTCGGACATCGGCGGGTTCCACGCGATCGTCAACCGGCGCACCGACGACGAGCTCACCGCGCGCTGGGCCCAGGTCGGGTTCGCGAGCGGCGTGATGCGCACTCAGGCCAACGGCTACTCGTTCCTCTCCGACCGCTTCCGCCGGTCCCAGGTGTGGAGCCCCGCCGTGAAGCCGATCTGGCGGCGCTACGCGAAGCTGCGCACGCAGCTCTTCCCCTACCTCGCGGCCGCCTCGGCGGAGTACCAGCGCAGCGGGATGCCGATCGCGCGTCACCTGTCGCTGCGCTGGCCGCGCGACCGGGCGGTGAGCGCGCAGCACGACGCGTTCCTCCTCGGCCCGGACCTCCTCGTCGCCCCCGTCCTGCGCCCCGGCGCACGCGAGCGGCGGCTCCGGGTGCCGCCGGGCGAGTGGGTCGACCTCTGGCGATCGACGACGTTCGACGAGGGTCCGGGCGCGCTACGACCGGACAGGGTGCGGCTCGTCGAGGGCGGGAGAGACGCCACGCTCCCCGCGCCGCTCGAGGAACTGCCGCTGCTCGTCCGCGCCGGTGCGGTCCTCCCGCTCACGAGCCCTGACGTCGACACGCTCGCGACCCTGGGGGACGACCGCACGGTCTCGCTCCACGAGCGCCGTCGCCGGCTCCACCTGCTCGCGTTTCCGCGCGGGACGTGGACGGGACGCTTCTACGGCCGCGGCGACGGGCGGCTGCGCTCGGTCGAGGACGCCCGCGGGTGGCGCCTCACCGTCGTCTCGTCGCGGACCCGCACGGTGTCGCTGCGGGCGGCGACAAGCGGCCTGCGACGGCCGTTCCGCCCCTGCCGCGTGACCGTCGGCGGCCGGGCGCTGCGGCGCTCCGCCTGGGCGTTCGACCGCGAGACGGGCGCGCTGCGCGCGACGTTCCGCGCGACGGGCGGCC
>JBFIDS010000360.1:0-4253 GCA_041603715.1 Paraconexibacter sp.
CGGGCATGCCGCCGGCGAGCTTGGCGGGGCGGGGTCGGCGGGCGCGGGAGGAGGCGGGCACGGCCCGCAGAGTACGGCCCGCGACGGCGGCCCGGAGTCAGGCCCGGCGCCGGCGGGAACGGCCCGGGCGGCTACGCACCCGTGACGAGGCGACCCCGGAGGCGGTCGAGGACCGGCTCGAGCGGGGTGAAGCACATCGCCGCGCTGCGGCCGACGACGAGGGTGACGATGCCGAGGGCGCGGACGGTCCCGTCGGCGCGGGGCGCGGTGTAGACCGGGCCACCGCTGTCGCCCGAGGCCGCCCGCACCGAGGTGCAGCGCACGACGAGCCCGCTCTGGAGCGCGAGGAGACGCTCGGCGCGCCGGGCCCCGCGGATCACGCCGCACCGGTCCGACCCGCTCGTGCGACCGGTGTAGCAGATGTCTCGTCCGCTGAGCAGCCGCGCGGTCCCGGCGACGACCCACGGCGGGCGGGTGATGCCGCGATCGACGACGGGGAGGCGGGAGCGCGCAGACCCGCTCGGAATCGGGAGGACGAGGGCATCGAGCGGTGCCGAGCGCACGACGTAGCGCTGCACGGTCCCGAGGACGAGCCCCGGGGACGGCGGGCGGCGCATCGCGGCGTTGCGCCGCGCGACGAGGCCCTTGCGCGTCTCGCCCGCGCAGTGGGCGGCGCTCAGGCCGCCGAGCGACCCGTTGGGCAGCCGGATGAGGAACGACGAGGTGCAGAACGCCGCGCCGCTCGGGATCGGGCGGCCACCGACGATCCGCGAGCGGGCGAACACGAGCTCCCGGCCGGCGGTGAAGCCGTCGAGGTCGGGCGTGGCGCCGTTGCGGCGCACCCTCAGCGCGGCCGTCCCGCGCATCCCCACGAGGTCGAACCCGCCGTCGCCGGTCGAGGCCGCACGCAGGGGCGCCCAGCCCGCGGCCGTCATCGCCGCGCCCGCGTCGGCGGCCTGGGCGGCGGCGATCCGGAGCGCGGCGACCTGCGCCTCGTCGCACGTCGCGCGGGCGACCATGACGAGGGTGGCCCCGGGGACCGCCTCGCAGCGGGTGTACCGGTCGTCGGCGGAGGCCGGCGCCACGGGGAGGGCCGACGCCCCGAGGGCGAGGAGCGGCAGGAGACGCAGGGGACGCACGGATCCAGGGTACGGAGCGGATCGCCGCGGGGACCCCGGTCCGGGCGCGGTGACGGCGTTTGTCCCCGGCACGGCTGGGTAGCCGATCGACGGAACAGCGAACGAAGGAGCCGCAACCGTGAGCACCATTGAGCAGTCCGTCGACGTCGAGGTCCCGATCCGCGTCGCCTACGACCAGTGGACGCAGTTCGAGGACTTCCCCCGATTCATGAAGAACGTCGACGAGGTCCACCAGATCGACGACACCCACCTGCGCTGGAAGGCGAGCATGTTCGGCAAGGACGAGGAGTGGGACGCCGAGATCACCGAGCAGCACCCCGACCACCGGATCGCGTGGCGGAGCACGAGCGGCGCTCGGAACGCCGGCGTCGTCACGTTCCACCGCATCGACGATCGCTGCACGCGGGTGATGCTTCAGCTCGACGTGGAGCCCGAGGGGCTCGGCGAGAAGCTCGGCGACGCCCTCGGGGTCGTCAGCTCGCACACGAAGGCCGACCTCGGCCGGTTCAAGGAGCTCGTGGAGTCGGGCGAGGCCCCGACCGGTTCCTGGCGCGGCGACGTCGAGAACCCGGCGGCCGACGGCGGCTCGTCGGCAACGGCCGGCCGGGAGGACGGGCTCCGCTGAGCCGCACCGCAGGGGCGCGTCGCGGCGGCTACCGAGAGCTCGCCGCGGCGAGCTGCCGCGCGCGCTTCCAGCCGCCGCAGCTCTCCACGATCGAGGCGACGCTGGGCAGCGAGGGGTCCGGGTCGGCGATCCGCTGGTAGTCGATCATGCGCAACCGGCCGACGCTGCTGCCCGTCGCCTCGGCCACCTGACGCAGCGCCCGCACGACCTCGTCGTCGCTCACGGCCTCCGCATCGGCCCGGCGCGCCGCGTTGGCGAGCACCCCGGCCGCGCTGCCCGAGGCGGGCACCACACCGTCCTCGCCGATGTCGAGGCGCGCGCGTGTCGCCGCGATCGAGAGTCGGCAGTGGGGGCAGCGCATGGGCGCCGGGGGGAACCCCTCGTCGACGCCCTCGGCGATCGGCAGCAGGCAGTGGGGGCAGAAGGCTGACGGCACGGCCGGGTCGGATACCCGGAGACGTGGACGCCAAACCCGCTCAGGGGTCGAGGGCGAGCGCGAGGACCGCGAGGTCGTCACGCAGCTCGCCGCCCGGAGCGTGCTCGACGGCGAGCCTCTCGACGGCGAGCGCCGCCGCGCTCGGACCGCCGCCGACGTGGCCGCCGATGCGGCGCGCGATCGCCTCCCCGTCGAGGATCCGGCGCGGATCGGCCTCCGTCACGCCGTCGGTGTAGGCGACGAGGACGTCGCCGGGACGCAGGTCGACCGTCGTCTCGTGGACCGCGATGTCGGGGAACATGCCGACGAGCTGGCCGCAGACGTCGACCAGGTCGTGATCGCCGTCGGATCGCAGCACGAGCGGCGGAGGATGGCCCGCGCACGCGATGTCGACCCGGGCGGTGCCATCGCCGCGGGGCGGATGCAGCCGCGCGGCCACGAGGGTGACGAACCGCTCCTCCTCGCGGTGGCGCACGAGCGTCGCGTTGAGGTCGCGCAGCGCGGCGGCCGGGGATCGGACCGCCGGCGCGAGCGCCCTCATGGTGTACCGGGCCTGGGCGGTCATGGTGGCCGCGCCGACCCCCTTGCCGCACACGTCGCCGACGACCGCCATCCACGTCCCGTCGCCGAGCGGGAAGACGTCGTAGAAGTCGCCTCCGATCTCGGCGCCCCGGCCTCCGGGCCGGTATCGCGCGGCGAGCACGGTCCCGGGGACGAACGGGAGCACGGCGGGGAGGAGCGAGGCCTGGAGCGTCTTGGCGGCGGCCGCGCGCTCGGCGAAGAGGTCCGCGGCGTCGGCCGCGACCGTGAGCCGCTCGGCGATCTCCCCGAGCAGCTCGTCGTCCTCAGGGGTGCCCGGTGTCGTCCTCCAGCGACAGACGAGCGTCCCGAGGGGCCTTCCGCGGCGCTCGAGGGGGAAGGTCCTGTCGTACCCACGGGAGGCCCGCGTGCGCTGACCGGCCTGGATGGAGCGCGCATGCCGGCGACCGAGCGCGGGCGTGTCGATGACGATCTCGACGTCATCGGCGAGCCCGCGGGCGAGGAGCGCCGTGATCCGATCGAGCGCGCCGGAGTCGAGCGATCGCTCGAGGAGTCCGCTCACCTCCGACAGCATCCGGGCGCGGTTGAGCGCCTCCTGCAGGGCCTGGTGGGTGCGCCGCTCGAGGGCGAGGGTCGCCTCCGCCTGCGACCGGGCCTCGTCGGTCGCCCGGTGCAGCCGCGCGGCGTCGATCGCGAGCGCCGAGCGACGCCCGATCTCCTCGGCCACCCTCACGTCGTCCCAGTCGAAGGTGCGCGCGCTGCGCTGCGTGGCGACGAGCGTCAATGTGCCGAGCCGCCGGCCGCGCGCCGCGAGCGGGACGACGACGGCCGAGTGGAGGTCGAGCGCGCGGAGCAGCTCGAGGTGGCGGGGATCACGGGCCGAGCGGGTGAGGAGGTCGTCGTCGATGGAGGCGTAGAGCTCCGGGTGCCCGGTCCGCAGGACCGCCGCGGCTCCGTGGTCGGCGTCCGGCAGGGGCGGATAGGCATCCTCGATCTCGCGGACGAGGTCCTCGTCGCGTGGGTCGACGTGCGCGGCCGCGACCATCCTCAGGGAGCCGTCCTCGCCCGGCATCGACACGACGCACCAGTCCGCGAGCTGCTCGATGGCGACGCGGACGATCCCGTGGAGCGTCGGCTCCACCTCGAGCTGCGCGTCGACGAGCACGCCGACCGCGGCGAGCACGGCGAGGTGGCGCAGCGTGCGGCGGCGAGCCCGCTCATCGAGCTCCCGCCGGGTGACGTCCGTCGCGGTGAGAGAGAACCCGCGGGCCCGGCCGCCGCGACCCGGGACCGTCGCGCACGAGACGACGAAGTGGTGCACGCTGCCATCGCCGGCGCGGAGGGCGACCGGGACCTGCGTGGCCTCGCCGCCGTCCCGCGAAGCCGAGGCGATGACCTCGGACAGCGCGGGTTGGGCCGTCGGCAGCACCTCGTCGACGGGGCGGTGGACGGTGGGCCGCCCGGCCGGCGTGAACGGCTCCAGCGCCGCGTTGATCCGCTCCACCCGGAGGTC
>JBFIDS010000361.1:0-4253 GCA_041603715.1 Paraconexibacter sp.
CAACGATACGGTCCCCGCCGTGACCGGTTACCTCAAGCGCCTCGTCACGTCCGGGGCGGCGTACCAGGCGGCCGGTCTTCTCGCCTCGCTCGTCGCGCTCGTCACGCTCCCGCTGTACACGCGCTCGCTGAGCACCGCCGACTACGGCTACGCCGAGACGCTCCTCGTCTCCGTGATCCTCGGCTCGATCCTCCTGCGGGCCGGCATCGGCGAGGCGCTCATCCGGTTCTGGTTCGACGACGAGGACCCCGAGCGCCGGCGAACCCTCGCGCGCGCGACCACGGGGTTCGTCGTCACGGGCTCGACGCTCGCCCTCGCGGTCGGGCTCGCGCTCGCCGGACCGCTCTCCGACCTGCTCCTCGGCACCCGGGACGCGGAGCTCATGGCCGCGGGCCTGCTCGGCCTGTGGGCGTTCACGAACCTCGAGGTCGCCTACGCTCTGCTTCGGGTCGACGAGCGTCGGCGCGAGTACCTCGCCGCGTCGCTCATCAACGTCGTCCTCACGGTCGTCCTCACGGTCACGCTCGTCGTCGTGCTCGACATGGGCGCAACCGGATACGTCCTGGGCAACTACGCGGCCTCGACCGCCGTGCTCCTCGCGCTGTGGATCCGCCTGCGCGACCAGGTCCGCCTCGTCCCGGGCCGCGATGCACGCACCCGGCTCGCGGCCCCGCTCGCGTTCGGGCTGCCGCTCGTGCCGGCCGAGGCGACGGTGTTCCTCCTCAACGTCGTCGACCGCGCCTACCTGCTGCGCGTCGAGTCCCCCGCGGCGGCGGGCGTGTACGCCGTGGCGGTGAAGCTCGCAACCGCGATCATCGTCGTCGTCCGTGCGTTCCAGGCGGCGTGGCCGCCGCTCGCGTACAGCGTCGTGGACGGCGACGAGGCGGGCCGGGTGTACGCGGTCGTCACGCGCGCCTACGTCCTCGCGACCGGGCTCGCCGTCGTCGCGCTCGCGCTCCTCGCCCGCCAGGTCGTCGAGCTTCTCACCGGGCCCGGCTTCCGCGACGCGCACGAGGCGCTCCCGTGGCTCGCGCTCGGCTGGGCGCTGTACGGGCTCAACCTCGTGTTCGTGACGATCGCCGGGCGGGCGAAGGTCATGACCCGCAACGTCGCGGCGGCGGTGATCGGTCTTGCCCTCAACGTCGCCGGACTCGTCGTGCTCGTCCCCCTCGTGGGGGTCGCCGGCGCGGGGATCTCGCTCTGCATCGCCTACGCGGGGATGATCGCGGCGATGCATCTCCTCACCCGCGGGCTCTTCTCGGTGCCGTTCGAGTGGGGCATGCTCGCCCGCGCCGTCGCCGTTCTCGCCGCGGTCGCGGTGGGCGGCGAGCTGCTCCTGCCGACCGACGGTGTCGAGGGATGGGCGACGCGCCTGCTCGCCGCGGCCGTCGTCGCCCCGGCGTTGCTCGCGGCGAGCGGAGCCGTCCGTCGCAGCGAGCTGCGCTGGCTGCGCGCGCGGATCGGTCGCCTCGCGCGAACTTCGTGAGAACGGCCTCGCTCGGCGGGACCGTTCTCGCGAAGTTCGCGGCCGATCGGGTCAGCGCGCGGCGTCGCGCGCCCGGTTGAAGGCCTCGGCGGCCTCCCGCAGGCCCTCGCCCCGACCGGGCCGCAGCGCTGCGCGCACGTGCGCGAGGTGCCGGCGCGGTTCGTGACCCGGCAGCGCGACGGCGGCGAGCGCGCGCAGGAGGTAGGGCCACGCCGTGAGGACGCGGAGCACGAGCGCGGTCGCGCGCCCGTGATGCACACGCAGGTAGAGGTCGCGGTTGCGGGCCATCTCGACGATGCGCCGCTCCGGCACGGCGCCGGTCGAGAGCTGCTCGTGATGCACGCACACCGCCGTGGGGACGTAGAGCGCATGCCACCCCGCGTCGGCGAGGCGCCGGGCGAAGTCGACCTCGTCGCTGTAGACGAAGAACCGCGGGTCGAGGAAGCCGACCGCCCGGGCCGCGTCGGTGCGCACGAGAAGGCAGGCGGACTGCGCCCAGTCGACGCGGCGGACGTCGTCGCCCGTGCTCTGGACCGTCACCCGCCGGTGCAGGAGAAGGGCGCCGGCGATCCCCGTGAGCAAACCGGGGAACCGCCACGCCGACGGCTGCGGCGTGCCGTCGGGGCGCAGGAGCCGCGCACCCGCGGTCGCGGCGGACGGGTCGGCGTCGAGCGCCGCGATGAGCGCCCGGACCGCCCCCGGACGCAGCTCCGAGTCCTCGTTGAGGAGGAGGGCGTGGCGACCGCGTGCACGGTCGAGGAGGTCGCTGTCGTTCTCGGCCTTGCCGCGCCGGCGCTCGAGCGCGACGACCTCGTCGACGACGGGATGTTCCTGCGCGACCCCCCGCGAGCCGTCCTCGCTCGCGTTGTCGAGCACGAGGACCTCCGCGCGCAGGTCCGGCGCGGCGGCGAGCTCCCGCGCGATCGCGTCGAGACACGCGGCGAGCAGGTCGCGGCCGCTCGTCACGACGACGCAGAACGAGACGTCGAGCGGGACCGGGCTCATCACACGCCGGAGAGGAAGAGGGCGACGGCGAACCCGAGGACGGTGACGAGCCCGGCGGCCCGCCCCCCGTGCTCGTAGGCCTCGGGCACGAGCGTGTCGGCGAGCATGGCGAGGATCGCGCCGGCCGCGATGCCCTTGACGAACGCGATCGGCTCGCCGCCGCCCGCGAACAACTCGGAGCCCACGACGCAGGCGACGGTCGTCGCCACGATGATCGCGCCCCAGGTGAGGAGCACCGTCGACGGCGACTGGCCGGCGAGCCGGGCGTCGTGGGCGGCGCCCACCGACTCCGGGAACCCCGATACCGCGACCGCGACGATGAGCGCGACGCTCGGCGCACCCGTCTCCGTGAGGCTGATGCCGATCGCCGCCGATTCCGGGACGCCGTCGAGAAGGGCGCCGAGGGCGATGGCGCCCGCCGCGACCGCCGCGCCGTCGGCCACCTTGCGGTCCCGCCCGATCCGCCGCTCGAGCGCGAGGTTCCCGACGACGAAGACGACGGCTCCCGCCGCGAGGCCGGCCGCGAGCGTCGCGAACGACCCGGCATCGAGCGCCTCCACGGCGAGGTTGACGCCCACGGCGCTGATGAGCGCCCCCGCGGCGAACGCGAGGAGGAGCCCGTGGAGCCGGTTCGAGATCCGTGCGCGCAGGCCGATCGCCGCGCCCAGGAGGAGGGACGCGTTGGCGACGAATCCCCAGAGAGCGGCAGCGGCCATCGTCGGCAACGATAATCCGCGGCGTGCGCGTCCACCTGGTCGACCCCTCGGCCTTCACGCCGCCCTACGACCACGCTCTCTGCGCGGCCCTCGCCGCCCGCGGCCACGACGTGGTGCTGGAGACGAGCCGCTTCCCCCTCGCCGACGTCCCGCGGGGCGAGGGCTATGAGGTCCGTGAGCGCTTCTACCGCTGGCAGCCCGGGCCCTCGGGGTCGCGGCGGCGGATCGGCGCCAAGCTCCCCCAGCACGTCCCCGCGATGCGCGCCATGGCGCGGCGCGCGCGGCGCGAGCGCGCCGACGTCGTCCATGTCCAGTGGGCGGCCGTCCAGTACCTCGATCCCTACCTGCTGCCGCGCGACCGCCCGGTCGTCCTCACCGCGCACGACGTGCTGCCGCGCGAGCCGCGCCTCGGCCAGGCGGGCGCCCAGCGCCGGCTCTACCACCGTGCCGACGCCGTCGTCGTGCACAGCGCCCACAGCCGGGACCGGCTCGTCGAGGAGACCGGCGTCGACCCGGCCGCCGTCCACCTCATCCCTCACGGCGCCTTCACCCATCTCGCGGACCATCTCGAGTCGACGCCGCCCGCGACGCTCCCTCAGGAGCTCGCGGGAGCCGGTCGCGGCGGGGCGCCCGTCGCGCTCTTCTTCGGGCTGATCCGCCCGTACAAGGGCCTGGAGGTGCTGCTCGAGGCGTGGGACCGGGTCGTTCGCTCGGGAGACGCAGGCGGCGCGGAACTGTGGATCGCGGGGATGCCGCGCATGCCGATGGACGCCCTGCACCGCGCCGCGAAGACGGCTGGCTCGGTGCGCTGGGTCGAGCGCTTCGTGAGCGACGCGGAGGCCGCGGCGCTCTTCGCGCGTGCCGACCTCGTCGTGCTCCCCTACCACGAGATCGAGCAGTCCGGCGTGCTGTACAGCGCGCTCGGGCTCGGACGGCCGCTGCTCCTCAGCGCGGTCGGGGGGTTCCCCGAGATCGCGGCGGAGGGCGCCGCCGCGCTCGTGCCGCCCGGCGACCCGGGGGCCCTCGCGCAGGAGCTCGTGCGGCTG
>JBFIDS010000362.1:0-4251 GCA_041603715.1 Paraconexibacter sp.
CGGAGTCCGAGTACACGAGGTCGGCGCCGGGCGTGCCCTCGCCGGCGAAGCGGTCGTCGCTCAGCTCGAGGTCGCGGACGTCGTCGAGATCGCCGGCACCTGTGCCGGGATCGATGTAGTCGCGGACGGGGAGGATCTGGTCCTCCACGCGCTTGACCGACAGCGAGAGCCGGCGGCGCTCGGAGTCGATCTCGAGCACCTTCACGCGGACGTCGTCACCCGGCTGCACGATCTCGCGCGGGTTCTCGACGTGGTGCGTCGCGAGCTCGGAGATGTGCACCAGGCCCTCGACACCGTCGAGGATCTCGACGAACGCACCGAAGGTGACGACCTTCGTGACGGTCCCCTCGAGCTCGTCGCCCACGTTGTACGTGTCGACGACCCGCTGCCACGGATCCTCCTGGGTCTGCTTGAGACCGAGGGAGATGCGCTGGCGGTCGCGGTCGATGTCGAGCACCTTCACGGCGACGGTCTCGCCGATCGTGAGGAGCTCCGACGGGTGGTTGACGTGCGACCACGACAGCTCGGAGATGTGGATGAGGCCGTCGATGCCGTTGAGGTCGACGAACGCGCCGAAGTCGACGATGTTCGAGATCTGACCCTCGACGACGAGGCCCGGCTGCAGGCGGTCCAGGATCTCCTGGCGCTGCTCCTTGCGCTCCTCCTCGAGGACCGCGCGGCGCGACAGGACGACGTTGTTGCGCGACCGGTTGAGCTCGATGACCTTGCACTCGATCGTCGTGCCCATGTACTGGTCGAGATCGGGGACGCGGCGGATGTCGACGAGCGACGCGGGCAGGAAGCCGCGGACGCCGAGGTCGATGATGAGGCCGCCCTTGACGACCTCGATGACGTGACCCTCGACGGGCTCGCCGGACTCGGCGGCGGCCTCGATGCGGCGCCAGGCCTTCTCGAAGCGCGCGCGCTTCTTGGAGACGATCAGGCGGCCGTCCTGGTCCTCCTTGGTGAGGACGAGGGCGTCGACCTCCTCACCGAGCTCGACCTCCTCGTGGGGGTCGACGTTCTTGCGGATCGAGAGCTCGTTGTTGGGGATGACCCCTTCGCTCTTGTAGCCGATGTCGACGAGGACCTCGTCCTTGTCGATTCGGACGACGCGGCCGGTGACGACCTCGCCCTCCTCGAAGGGGGAGAAGGTCGCGTCGTAGTTGGGGACGATCTGCCCGTCGATCTCGAGCAGCAGGCCGTCGGATCCTTCGACGACCTTCGCGTCCGGTGGGTTGATGGTGGCGGTCATAGGTCCGGAGAGGGTAGCGCGGACGGGGTCGGCGCCGACCTGCGCCCCATCGGGCGCGATCTCACGCGTGCCCGCCCTAGAATGCGGCGCACATGCCCGTTCGAGCGACGAAGCGCGGCGTCGAGCGCACCCCCTTGGAGGGCTCCTACGACGTCATCATCTGCGGTGCGAGCTTCGCGGGGCTCGCGACGGCCCGCGAGCTGTCGGGCAGCGGGGCCCGCGTCCTGCTCCTCGATCGCTACGAGATCGGGGAGAAGCAGACGTCGGCGTGCGCCGCCCCGACCGAGTGGCTGGAGAACCTCGGTCTCACCGCCTCGATCCGCCAGACCTTCGGCGATCTCGTCATCCATCGGGCCCGTGCCCACGGCGGCCCGCGCGAGACGAAGACCTACCGCTGGCACCTCCCGTGGACGTTCTCGACGTTCGACTACCGCGAGATCTGCGCGCTCCTGAAGGCGCAGTCGCCGGACATCCCCTTCGAGACGGCGAAGGTCGACGGCCGCACCGGCGAGACGATCCACACCGACCGCGGGGACCTCACCGCCCCCCTCATCGTCGACAGCCTCGGCTGGCCGCGCTACCTCAGCGAGTCGGGGCAGCGGGTGACGCCGCCCAACGCGCGGGTCTCCCGCGGCCTCGAGGTCCATCCGCACGGCTCCGACGTCGACCTCGAGCTGTGGCTCGACCCGAAGTACGTGAAGGCCGGCTACTCGTGGAACTTCCCGGCGGGCGACGAGCTGCGCGTCGGCGTCGGCTCGTTCGATCCGCACAAGCACGTCAAGCAGCCCACGGTCGAGCTCGCCGCCGAGCTCGGGCTCCCGGCCGACCGCTGGCAGGGCAACTGGATCCCCCACCAGATGCGCGAGCCGACCGACGGCATCGTGTTCTTCGCCGGAGACAGCGCCGGGCACTGCTTCCCCGTCACCGCCGAGGGCATCCGACCCGCCCTCTACTTCGGCCTCGCGTGCGGGCGCGAGCTGCGCAAGGTGGTCGAGGGCCGCCAGACGCGCGCCCAGGCGCTCGAGCGCTACGCGGCGTTCTGCGACGACCACAAATGGGCCTTCGACTGGCTCCTGCGGGTCCAGAACCTCGTCGGCCGGGTCAACCCCCTGCCGCTCATGGACACGGCGCTCGACCTCCTCGACCGCCAGTCGTTCGTCACCTGGTCCTTCACGCACTACCTCGACATCACCCCGCCCTCGTACGTGCTCGAGGGCCCGCACGGCGACCGCTTCGCGACGCCGGCGCAAGCCGCCGCGCCGTCGCGCGCCCCGGCCGTCGCGGCGGCGTGACGCGATCTGCGGCGTCTCGTCGCACACACGTCTAGATCCCTCACGCCGCCGTCGCCAACCTCGCAGGGGTGGCTGACGAAACGGGTGAGAGTTCCTCGAAACGTCAGGGACCCCCTACTTCGCGTCGAGCCAGGTCTTCCCGACGCCGGGGCTGATCTCCATCGGCGGATCGTGCGTCCACGGGGCCTTCATCTCGCGCACGGCGAGCTCGCGGACGGCGTCCATCTCCTCGGGGGGACCCTCGAAGAGCAGCTCGTCGTGGATCTGGAGGATGAGCCGGGTCGTGAGGCCCTCGTCGCGCAGCGCGCGGTGCGCGCCGATCATCGCGAGCTTGATGACGTCCGCCGCCGTGCCCTGGATGACGGTGTTGACGGCGAGCCGCTCGCCGAGCGTGCGGACCTGCCAGTTGCGCGCCTTGAGCTCCGGGATCTGCCGGCGACGTCCGTAGAGGGTGGTGACGAAGCCCTCCTCCGTCGCCTTCTCGATCGTGCCGGTCATGAACGCGTGGACCGCCGGGAAGCGCTCGAGGTAGGCCTCGATGAACGCCTTCGCCTCGTCACGCGCGATGTTGAGGCGGTCCGCGAGCCCGTAGTCGCTGAGGCCGTAGACGATCCCGTAATTGATCATCTTGGCCTTCGAGCGGTCCATCGGGGTGAGCTCCTCTGGAGCCTTCCCGAACACCTGCGAGGCCGTCGCCGTGTGGACGTCCTCGCCGCGCAGGAAGATCTCCTTGAGCACCGGCTCGCCCGCGACGTGCGCGAGCACGCGCAGCTCGACCTGCTCGTAGTCGGCGCTGAGGATGAGGTTCCCGTCGGCCGCCTCGAAGCACCCGCGGATCTCACGCCCGAGGTCCGTGCGCACCGGCACGTTCTGCATGTTCGGGTTCGTCGACGAGAGCCGACCGGTCTGCGCGACCGCCTGGAGGAACGTCGTGTGGATCCGGGACTCCGCGTCGGCGAGCGCGGGCAGCACGTCGAGGTAGGTCTTCGCGAGCTGGTTGAGCTCGCGCCAGCGCTCGATCCTCGGCACGATCGGGTGCTCGTCGCGGATCGCCTGGAGGACCCGCGCATCGGTCGAGAACCCCGTCTTCCCGCGCCGCTTGCGCGACAACCCGAGCTTGTCGAAGAGGATCGCGCCGAGCTGCTGCGGGGAGCCGAGCACGAACTCCTCGCCCGCGAGCTCCCACACCTCCCGCTCGAGCGACCCGATCTCCTCGTGCACCCGCTCACGGATCGCGGCGAGCCGCGCCTTGTCGAGCCCCACCCCCGCCTTCTCCATCGCGCGCAGGACCGCGACGAGCGGCAGCTCGATCTCGTCGTTGACGCGCTGCAGGTCACGGTCGGCGAGCTGCTCACGCTGCCATCCGGCGAGCGCCGCGCAGAGGACCGCGTCGGCGCCCGCGCCGTCGTCGAGCGACGTGCCGAACCCGCGCTCCTCGCAGAGCTCCGCGAACGGGTAGCCGCGGCGGGCGGGCTCGAGCAGGTAGGCCGCGAGGAGCGTGTCGTGGACGAGCCCCTCCGGGATGTCGCCGAGCGCCTTGGCGTCGTGCGCGACGACCGGGCGGACGCCGAGCGCGACGACGAGGTCCTCGGGCCGGGCGCACTCCCCCACGATCACGTCGTCCCCGCAGGCGACGCCGAACGACCAGCCCGCCTCCGCCGCGAACAGCTCGCCCTCGGCGACGACGGGCTCCCGCACGGCGAC